>JAJDWM010000140.1 GCA_022825595.1 Bryobacterales bacterium
GGATCCGGACGTAACCGCAAACTTCTTCCCGTTCTCCCGGCTTCAGGGTGAGGCTAACGTGCTGATCTTTCCGAACCTCGCTGCGGCCAACATTGCCTACAAGCTGCTGCGCCAATTCGCGGGGGCGCGGTCGATCGGGCCCATATTGATGGGCATGGCCAGACCTGTGGCCCTCCTGCAGCAAGGCTTCAATGTGGACGAGGTGATCACACTCTCGGCGGTCGCCGTCCATGACGCGCAGTCCCGTCGGCAACGGGCTTGAGAACCGACACCTACCACGCGGTGGCGACTTTGGTCCCGAAGTCTGGACCGTTCACTCACAGGGCGCCAAGGACAGAGTCGCCGGCGCTGGCTCAGTGGACGCGGGCGGTCCACTGCATTAGCAGGCCGGCCAGATTGCTCGGGGGCTGGACTGGCTGAACGGTCATGCCCGCGTCTTGAGCTGCCCGCACACCCGTCTCCGAGTCCTCAAATACCAAACACTCGCGGGGATCGTGGATCCCCCAGCCCAGGGCTAGCTTCTCCATGGCCAGCAGGTAGGGCATCGGATCCGGCTTGAGGCGGGCAACGTGGTCGCCGCAGATGACGAACCGCATGTACGCGGAGACTCCCTGGCGCTCTAAGATCGGCACGACATCGGGTACGGCGCTCGAGGAGACTACGCCGAGTGGCGTCGTCCGCCAATGCTCCTCAATCCAGGCCTTCACAAGAGGGTCGATCGAGAGCTCTCTCACAGATCGCCTTCGGTACGCGGCGTGCTTGCGAGCACGGCCGTCGAGAACCCTCTCGGGAGTCCGTTCCACGCCAGCGAGCTCCAAGAAGAACTCGGAGGCCCGCGTGTCGCTGATCCCAACGAGCAGGCGCTCGTAGTCATCCCAGCTGACCGTGACCCCCCAAGGGGCGACCGCTTCGAGCCACGATTGATGGTGCAGCCACTCGCTGTCGGTAAGCGTTCCGTCGAAGTCGAAGAGGACTGCCCTGATCCGTGGAGTCTCGTCTGTGGGCTGGAGCGGCTCCCCCGTGCTCGGCTCGCCAAGTCCGGCTGGATTCGGTCTGTTCGTCATTGGGGAGTGTTAGGCAGGGCTCCGTCTCAAGAACGCCATCGAGACAATGGGCAGACGACAGCTATCCCCGAGACACCGTGGGCCGGGAGGCAAGGCGAACGAGGCCGTGATCGGTGCACATCAGGTGCTCAGCGACACGCCTGAGACCAGCCTAGCCGACTCCCGACGCGGCGGGTCCGGTACGCCGCAACGGGCCCCTCACTTGGGGTGGACAACCGCGAACCCGTCGAAGTCTGTCTTCATGGAATGGGAAGACAGCGCGGGCCAAGCATGCTGATGCTTGTCAGATGCCACCCATTCCATGCGTTGCTCTTCGGTGTCGAAGCTCAACCGAACGGTGAATTCGTCCGTGGACGGCTTCCTCATCAGAAGGGCGCTGCGGAACCCGGGCATGCTGCTCACAGCCGGGTAGAAGACTTCTGCGAACGTCTTCTGGAGCGCATCGGCGTGGCCGGCCTTTGCGGTCAACCAGATGTGCAATTCGACCGGTCCGTCGATGTCGAAGAGCCGCTCTGCGCATATGGGTGCAGAAACCAGGCAGGCTAGCAGGGCGATCAGGGGCAGGCGCATGAGTAGCATTCCCTCCGAAATGCGGCTGGAAGAGCGGGGCATCTGAGGAACTGGGATTCCTCGACCGCCATCATGGCACACCCACCCGGGATACGCCGGACTCGAGGTGGCCAAGAAGCATTGGACCTGAGTAGCGCTTCAAGGCCGTCCAGTTACGCAGGTGGACGTAAGCAGTCTTTCAAACCCACAGATCCTTATGTCGATGATCCCGGAGGTGTCGGCGTCAATCGTCAGGTTCAACAGTCCATGGCCGCTGTGTTCCGTTTTCAGGATGTCCTGAACTGGGACATCGCCCCAGTTCCCCCCGCCCGAACCGCCGATCCACATCGGCTGGCTCATCGGTGGAGATCCGCAGGTCGTCCTTGACCTGCGCCCACCACGACTCAGCAGGACCCCCTCTGAGACTCGGGGACTGACCTGACCTGTCCTGCCAATGCGCTGTCCAGCAGTGCGGCGGCCAACTCGTGTCGGTGCACTGTCGGCACATCGGCAATCCACCGCGATTCTGCACTTCGGGCCAGCAATGGGAGACGGAGGATCACACTTGGTCGCTCCCGCCGGTTGGTTCCGCCACCACCGGAGCTGGCCTGTCGGCCAGCACACTGGGACAGCGCATGTTAGCCGATGTCAGGAGCGGTGAATCCGCACATCGGGCGACTCGACAGCAGAGGTCGCCCCGATCTGGCTGCTCATCCGACCAAGCGTCGCGGTTGCGAGTGTGAACTTGCGCCCACGGCCGTCACTAGGCGCTTCCCGGCCAAAAAAGCATCCCGGCGCAGCGCCTCGATCAACGTGCGGCGACGCATATTGGTATGCTCGACTCGCGTTGGCAGATCGCAACCGCCCTGCTGCCGAAACAATAGAACATGAGTTTGCCGAAGCAAGACAACACGAGATTCCCAACGTCTCTCCTGGTGCTGTTCGTCGCACTTGCGGTGGGCTCCGCTCCGGCCCTTGGGGGCGAATTGTATGTCGGAGTTTCCGCCGCCGCTGACCGGCTGAGCGTCGGCTACCAGAAGGTTGTCGATAACACGAATCCGCAGAACTTTTCCCTCAACCAAGGTCAGATTTTCAGGGACGCGGCCTCCGGCGCGGGATTCGGTCATAGCTACGGATTCCTAGGCGGGTACAGGTTGCCGCTGAGCGTCACTGGCATATACGTGGCTGTAGAGGGAGAGATGCTCCGTCACGGTGGCGCTGCTTCTGGGCGTCTCGCAGGCGTTGGCACGTCCGACGGCCGAAACCAGCTCGGTGAGGTCTGGCCTGAGAACTGGTCCGTCGGGCAGGATCGAAGCTACGGAGTCACTGCGCGGCTGGGGGCGGGAATCCCATTCTTTGGTACGTGGTTTGGGCCTAGCATATACGCGCTTGTGGGAATGCGAAGGCTCAATGCGACATTCAAGTCAGGGTTCACGGGTTGCTTCCAGGAGACCCCGTGCACAAGCCCCAACCAGTTGGTGGCGGGCTCAGAGGACTTCTCAGAGAGCTCAAGGGGATTGACGTTCGGTGGCGGTTTGGAAAAGAGGTTCGGAAGCCTCGCGCTTCGCGGCGAGGTGCGGGTGACAGATTTCTCTGAGGCCGAGAGGGTCAGTCGATTCGAAGACGTGTTCGTCACCGTGCCAATCACCCTGCAGCCGGACTCAATTAGCCTTGGCGCCAGCCTTGTCTGGTACTTCTAGGCTGCCGCCGGCAAGCGACTGGTGCTACCGCACTCGAGCATCTGGCGCACCGAACACCTGCAGCCCTCCCGGCAAGAGCGAATGACCGAACTGTCACAATCGCCCTTGGTGACTCGCTGGTCGGAATTGCGGCTTTACTCCCCCAACCTCGCTCTCGTGACCTGAGTTGGGCAACTCATCCGCGTCAGCGGTCTCGCGACGCCGACTTCGCCGGAGCAAGACTGGGCCACTGCCACTGGACGACCCTCCCATGGCAAACGCCATAGCGAAGCGGCAGACTGCGGTGATCCTTTCGGTCGCACTGAGCCCGGGTGTCGCCTCCGGTTGAGGAGTCGCAGGTCGGGGCTGCCGTCCCGACAGGCCCGGCGGTGCTCGCTGAAGTCCTCCTACGCTGGCAGTCAGGGCGATGTCTGGCTGGCCCCGAACACACCGCGTAGGCCCAGCCAGTCAAAGGAGCCACCCACCCCAGAATGGTCTGCACCAAGAAAGTGCCCCCGAATCCAGTCTTGGCCCGTTGAGGAGTGAAAGAGACCGTCGATTACCGGAATCCCGAGCCAGGTCATGTCAGACCGCGGATTGCCGTCGGCCGAATCGGTGATCTGGCTGAATCGGACGTTCGCCACGACGTACGCCGCCTGCTCGAGCGCGATTAGCGCGTCGCCGCGCAAGATCCCGCCCCCGGCCGGACCCTCTCGACCATCCGTCGCAAGCACTGTTCCAACCCATCTCGCGCTGAGGTTCGATGGAGTCGAGTGGCTTGCCAGCCCGCTCAGGAGCGCCACAGATGCGATCGGCGCATCACGCGGTTGCTCCCCGCCGCCCTCCGGGTAAATCGATGCGACCGAGAAGAACCCGCTGTCCAGCCAGCCGGCATAGGCATGGATGTCAGTGAGCGCCTTCCCGATCATCACCGGCGAAAAGCTGTGCTCGCTGACCTGTCCGACGGCCGATTCCGGGGTGGACACGGAGGCTATCAACTCTTCGACCGCGGCCACGAGCCCCCGTTCTCCCATGGTGCTGACCGCACTCGTGGAGGCCGCCGCAACAATGTGAACCACCCTCTCGGGACTTTCCGGCCCGTCCTGCTGGCCGGTTGGGACTCTGGTGGCGCTGAAGCCTCCCGAGAGGTCGTCTCGCTCGAAGATTCCCGAGACGCCTTCGTAGCGCTCGCCAACGAAGGATCCGCGCAAGAATCCTCCCTCGTCCGTGGCGAAGACACCGGAGACAAGTGGTATGCCGCTCCATGCCATGTCCCCGCGCGCAAGCCCGGCATCGGTGTCGCGAATTCTGGTGAACTCCACGTCGACCATTGGTTCCGCATCAAGGTCAATCTGCACGAGAGCATCACCTTGGACCTGATTCCCTCTGGTAGGCGAGTCGCTTGTGTCGGTTGCCACCATGTCGCCCCGCCACGTCGCAAGGCCCCGCGAGGGTTGGGTGATCGTGCTGATGCCCCAGCTCGCTATGACACCAGTTTCGAAAAAAGGGTCTGGGGGCAACGCGTCCTCTGAGCCGGGAATGAGTGCCGAGATCGGAAGGGCGATTGATGTCGCGTTGGCGCCGAAGGCCCCGTAGCCGTCCCCGACCGCGAAACCGCGCGTCTCCCCGAGCCCCGCGAGCCCCAGCACGTTGTCCTCGCCTCCCTCGCCGAAGCCGGCCGAAAGGGTAGAGGAGAAGCGCCCCGACTGCCTGCCCATTCCGTCTGTGTAGCCCACGAATTGCAGTGTCGTCACCATGTCAGTAGGAACAGAATCCCTGTCGTCGACTGCAGATGAACGGCCGGAGATTGGCGGGTCACCCATCTCGCGTGGTTCGCCTGCGACGAATCCGCTGGCAAACCCGAGGTTCGGGCCGGACATCACGAAGTCGAGCAGGGCTGCGATTTCTCCACCTTCGACCTCTGGTCCATCACCGGGACCTTGTCCGGGGACTCCACCGCGACTGGCGCTGAAGGCCCCCGACAGCCCTTGCCACTGGAACATGCCTCCAGCTTCCCCCTGACCATCGCCAAGGAACAGTCCGCGGATCCCGGACTCAGGCCCTCCATCCCCAAAAGCGCCATCCTGCAACGCCAAGTCGCTCCAGGAAAAGGACTCGCGCGTGCTTCCGTCGGCGAGGCTCACGAGGTTGGAGAAGGAAACGTTCACCGTGGGATCAGCCCCTCCGACTACTTGCACGGTGACGTCGCCGACGATTGGAAGTTCACCCGAATCGTCCGAAGAGCTCGGCACGGCAAACACCCGACCAGACCACACCAGAGGATCATCGGCGGGAGTCATGGCCAGGGCCCCCGGACTCGGGGCAAAGATCGCCTGGCTGACGACTTCTGGCGGAGCCCCTCCGGGCCCCATCTGACCCGGAGTGCCGGAGGAGGCATGCGAGCGCACTGCGCCGAAACTCCCGTTCGCCGAGTTCGCGACGAGGGCATCAAGGACCGCCAGAGCGAATTGGTCGGGAAGCCGGGAGTCGAATCGGACTCTCGAGAACACGAGATCCCACAACTCGGACGATCCGTCAACCAAAGGCACGCTCGGCACACCCGCGATCTGATCCGTGCCTTCGGAGATCGGAACGGCCTCCACGGTCTGTCCGGGTAAGCTGGCCACAAGACCTGCCAAGGTCAATGCGACGGGCCATGGAGCGGTGCGCAGCGCCATCATAAGTTCAGTATCGGCCATCCCCTCTTGGTTTGCCCGCGGCCTAGCCTACGAGCCCTGCCTCGGAGCCGGGACAGGTTCGTGAGAGCCCTCGGCCCATCTCCGCCACACAGGGAGCGGCGCCCGTGGTCGGGTACAATCTACCGGGCTGATGCGGGCCGGGAGGAGCATCGGAATCCTATCGGCGGGCATCCTGCTAGCCGCGTGTTCCGCGCCCCAAGGACCATACCCGGCCAGAGAGATCAAGCTCATCGTGCAGGCCGCCCCCGGAGGGACATCGGACACGGTGTCCCGGGTGATGGCCTCCCTCGCTGAGAGCCGCCTGGGTGTTCCGATCGTTTGCGAGAACCGCCCCGGAGCCAGCGGAGCACTGGCCTTTTCCTTCGTCGCGCGGCGGTCTCCCGACGGCTACACGATCGGCCACGCGCCCGTCGAGATCGCCATCGTCCGCTCCCTTGGGTACGCAGACGTAGGCCCATCGGACGTGTCCCTGATCTGCCTCGTCTCCAAGACCGCGCCCGCGCTGGTGGTCAATGCGGACGCCCGATGGGCAACCTTCGAGGACTTCATCACCGAGGCGAAGGGCGGCTCAGGCGCCGTGGTGATGGCAAATTCGGGCATCGGTTCCATTTGGCACTTCAACATCTTGCTGATGGAGCAGGGCACACGCGCGCGCTTCACGCACCTGCCATACGGAGGCTCGACGCCGGCGCTGGTGTCCGTGATCGGCGGACACTCGGACGGAGCAGTGGCTGGTGTGGGAGAGGTTGTGTCCCACGTGCAGTCGGGCACCCTTCGCGCGCTTGCGGTGTTCGATGCCGAGCGCTCTTCCGTGCTGCCGGATGTGCCGACCACCCACGAGCTCGGCTATCCGATCGGCACGCCAGCATGGAGCGGGTTCTTCGGGCCGGCAGGGATCGATGAAGAGCGCGTCTCTCAGCTGGCGGACGCATTTGAAATGGCCTTCGGGAGCCCCGAATGGGCCAAGCTTTGCCGCGAGCGCGGGATGCAGCCGCTTTTCCTGGGGCGGGAGGACTTCGAATCGTTCGCGCTGCAGCAGCAGCAGTTCTTCGAAGAGCAGATCCCACGGCTAGTTCGGCTGGGAGCGCCCTGAATGGTCCGCGAGGACGTGGCAACAGGCGGGGCCTTCCTGGTATTGGGTGCGGGCCTGCTGGCTTCCGGGACGCTGCTCCCCGCCGGCGTGGGGGGCCTGCCCGGAGCTGGTTTCTTTCCCCAGGCGATCGGGGTGCTGATGGCGGCCTTGGCCGCAAGTCTGGCAATCCGGGGAATCCGCCACTCGCCGACCGCAGGAACGAACAGCGGAGACCTCCGGTCCGTGGCCGTGATCGCAGCTCTGCTGTTCGCCTACCTTGCTCTTTGGGGGACTGGCTTCTTCCTCGTGAGGACGGCGGTGTTCGTCCTGCTGGCCCTCCGGTTCCTGGGACAGCGGTGGCTACCCTCGCTGGCCTTCTCGGCCGCACTGGTGGCCTTTGTGCACATCGCCTTCGATGTGGGCCTGAACGTGAGCCTGCAATGAAGGGCGGGGACGCATCGGCGGAAGCCACGGCCTTCATGGAGTCGGCGGAGTGACAGCTGAACTCCTAGCCGGTCTTGCCGCGGTCTTGGACTGGCAAGTGCTGGCGTTCTTGGCGGCCGGCGTGTCTCTGGGTGCCGTCTTCGGGGCGCTCCCGGGCCTGACGGCCACCATGGGCGTCGCGGTCCTGACACCGCTGACTTTCTGGGTGTCACCGGAGCAAGGGCTGGCAATGCTGCTGGGGATCTACTGTGGCGCAATTCCAGCCGGCGGCATCCCAGCAATCCTGATCAACGTCCCCGGAACGCCAGCATCGATTGCGACATCGTGGGACGGGTACGCGCTGACACGAAAGGGCAAGGCAGGACTCGCTCTCGGCATCAATGCCCTCGCCTCCGCGGCCGGCCAGCTGACCAGCATCGCTTTCCTTGCGTTCCTGGCCTTTCCGATCGCCAGCTTTGCATTGCGGTTCGGTCCTGCTGAGTACTTCGGGCTCGCCCTGCTGGGAATCAGCCTTATGGCTGGCGTGTCGGGCGACCGCGTCCTGCAGGGCATGCTAGCCGGCAGCTTGGGCCTGGCACTCGCGCTGGTGGGGCTCGATCCCATGACGGCCTATCCCCGGTATACGTTCGGGCTCTCGGAATTCCTGGACGGGATCTCGTTCGTGCCTGTGATGATCGGCCTGTTCGGGCTCGGCGAGGTGCTCTCGCAAGTCTCCGACCGGCGGGCCCGCGCAAGAGCGACAAAGATCGAGATTGGACGGGTCGTGCCCAAGGCGAGAGATGCCCGGTCGCTAGTTGGCTCGGCGCTGAGCGGCGCGGGAGTGGGAACGATGGTCGGCGCGATCCCCGCAGCGGGTGGCGATATCGGGTCCGTCATCGCTTGGGAACAGGCGCGCCGCACAGCTAAGGACAAGGGGCAGTTCGGGAAGGGATCCCTGCGAGGGCTGGCCGCGAGCTGCTCCGCGTGCAACGCCGCCATCGGCGGGGCCATGACAACCATGCTGACCTTGGGGATACCCGGAGACGCGGTATCGGCAATCCTCATCGGGGCGCTGCTGATCCACGGAATCCAACCGGGCCCGCTGCTGTTCGCGAACAATCAGGCGTTCGTTTTCTCGATCGTATTCCTGCTGGTGTTCGCGTGCCTGATGATCATGGTGGTCGGCCTTCTGGGAGCCAGGCCCTTGGCCAAGGTCCTCAGCGTCCCGCCGCCACTTCTGTGGGCAGGGATCATCGTTTTCGGAACGGTCGGATCCTACGCGCTCAACAACGCAGTGGCGGACGTGTGGGCCATGTACGCCGCCGGACTCCTGGGCTTCGTGTTCCGCAGGGCCAGGATTCCATTGGGCCCGCTCGTGCTCGGGCTGATCCTCGGGCCCATGATGGAATCCAACCTCAGGAGGGCGCTGATCCTGAGCGGCGGGGACTGGCTGGCGCTCGTGGCGAGGCCGATCGTGGCGGTCTTCCTAGCAGCCGCCGTGCTCTCGATTGCCTGGCCCTGGATCCGCTCCCGCAGATCCGCATCCCGGAGCAACCTTGGCCCGCCCTCAAGCGCCTAACGGTATTGGGCCTCTGCGGCCCCGGACCGACAACCTAGGCCCCGGGCGACCCGCCCGGGGATCCCCTGACCAAGGCAGAGAATCCATGAAACAGATCCCTCAACAGTCGAACTGCCCGTATCGCCTCACGGCTCTGGCAGTTGGCTCCATCGCGCTCTTGGCGCCAGTCCTGACGTATTCGGCCGATGGTGACGCAGCGCAGGCTTGGCTGCAGTGGCGCGGGCCGCACAACAATGGCGTGGCCGAGAGCGACGCCGCCCTCCGCTTCTCGGATTCCGAGAATGTGACGTGGCGCATACCGATTCCCGGAAAAGGGCACTCGACGCCGGTGATTTCGGGCGGGAGGCTGTTCCTGACCACGGCGGTGGTCTCCGCGAAGGACGACGGGACGGGCGAGTTTCCGCTGTACGACTTCCTAGTCATGGCCTTCGACAAGGACACCGGCGAAAAGATCTGGCGCAGGACAGCGACGAGCAAGGAGCCGCACGAGGGCTACCACCGCAGGTACGGTAGCTTCGCGTCGAATTCGCCCGTCACCGATGGGGAGATCCTCATCGCCAGTTTCGGATCCCGCGGCTTCTATGCCTACGACATGGACGGCAAGCTGCTCTGGGAGAAGGACCTGGGGCCGATGTACATGCGCAATGCGTTCGGGGAGGGAGCCGCCCCTGTCCTGCACGAGGACAAGCTGATCCTGCAGAACGACCACGAGGGCGACTCCTACGTTGTTGCGCTGAACAAGGCAACCGGGGAGGAACTCTGGCGCGCCGCCCGAAACGAGCGCAGCAGCTGGGCTCAGCCGGCGGTAGTCGAGCATGGCGGCCGCAAACAGCTGGTGACCAGCTCGGAGAGACTGCGCACGTACGACCTTGAGACCGGAGAACTCATTTGGGAGGCTGGCGGGCTGGGCGCCAACGCAATCCCGGCGGTCATTGACGTCGGGAACGACATGGTGATCGCCATGACGGGATACCGCAACCCAAACCTCCTGGCCGTCCAGCTGGGCGGGACGGGCGACCTGACCGGCAACGACAGATTCGTGAAGTGGACGAACCAAGTGGCCAACGCATACAGCGCCTCTCCAGTGCTGCATGACGGCATCCTGTACTGGGTCACCGACCGTGCAATGGCCAGCGCTTTCGACGCGGTGACCGGGGAGAAGCACTACCATCAGCAGCGGCTTCCGGAGTCTTATTCTCTGAAGGCATCGCCCGTTGCTGCGGGTGGGAAGCTCTACATCGCAACGGAGCAGGGGGACGTCGTCGTCCTGAAGCTTGGCAAAGAGTTCGAGGTGCTGGCGGTCAACAAGATGGGGGACGAGATCTTCATCGCATCGCCCGTCGTGGTGGACGGCAAGATGTACCTGCGCAGCGAGGACGAGCTCTTCTGCATCAGCGAGACTTGATGCGAACGGCAAGCAACTGGATGGTCCGGCACCTGAGGGCCTCGGCACTAGGTGCGGTCGCCGTGGTGGCGACCGGCGCGACCGGCTCGGCCAGCGCGGCCAACGCCGTCCTGATCGTCTCCGACGACCAGGGATACGCGGACATCAGCTGTTACCCCGGGGCCGACGAGGCGCAGACGCCGAACATTGACCGCCTAGCCAACGAGGGAGTGCGCTTCACGAACGGGTACGCCAGCTGTCCAGTGTGCGCGCCGACCCGGGCGGGCCTCCTGACCGGTCGCTACCAGCAGCGGTTCGGCTTCTACGAGGCCTCCGACTCACGCGCCGGCCTGCCCACGGGCGAGATGACGCTTGCGGACGTGCTCCGAGACGCCGGATTCGCGACTGGCGTATTCGGCAAGTGGCACCTCGGCTACACGCCTGACTACCGCCCGCTGCAGCGCGGTTTCGACAACTTCTACGGCTTCCTCGGGCACGGGGGCCACGACTACTTCGACCTCTCGATCAGCGATGTGGCAACCTCCATCTACCGCGACGCCGAGCCCGTCGCGGACAGCGGCTACCTGACCCGCAACATCACTCGTGAGGCGGTGCGTTTCATCGAGCAGCACCGCGATCGGCCGTTTTTTGCCTACATCCCCTACAGCGCCGTGCACAACCCGCTGCAGGCACCCCCGGAGTTTGTGCGCCGATTCAGCGAGCCGGATCCGAAGAGGAACACCTACCTAGCGATGCTGGCGATCCTCGACGAAGGCGTGGGCCAGATCCTCGACACACTCGACCGCCTCGAACTCGCCGACGACACACTCGTCCTGTACTTCTCGGACAACGGCGGGGCACGAGGCACGACAGCGGACAACGGACGGCTGCGCGGCTTCAAGCACAGCGTGTACGAGGGTGGCATCCGAGTGCCGTTCCTAGCGCGCTGGCCGAGGCGCATCCCAGCAGGCTTGGTCTCGCACGAGCCTGTGATTTCGATCGACGCCTTCGCGACCATCTTGGCAGCCACGGGAGTGGACCCGCCCCAAGCAGTAGCGCTCGACAGCCGCAATTTCCTCCCGGCCGCTCAAGGCCGCGCGCTGGAGGTGCCGCTGCACAGCGCCCTGTACTGGAACTGGAAGGACAAGGGCTCGCCGGTCGGCTGGGCAATTCGCCGGGGCCGGTGGAAGCTGTTGGCAGACAAGGGCGAACCGGAGCTCTACGATCTTGAAGCGGACATTTCGGAGGAGCGCAACTTGGCCGAGGCCCACCCCGAAGTGGCCGCCGAGCTGCTCAACTCGTACAAGGCTTGGGAAGCCGATGCGGCTCCTCGAATACGAAGGCCGCGCCGGAACCGGTGAACTGGCGGCATCACGGCAGCCCGGCCGCGGGCGAATCCGGAGCGCCTCGGCCGGCCAGCGCTGCCGCCTCGGGGCGTTCTGAGCCTTCAGTCAGCACATAGCGCTGGTTGCCGGCCATCCCAGTCCAGCGTTGCTCCAGGCCGCTGGGCCACACTACGCGCAGCTCGTCGACCAAGTCGCTGTTCGCGAGCCCAAAATGCAACGCCAAGTCGTTCTGGGAGAGGTAGCTGCCGCCGGAAATCACTGCCTGCTGCGCGGTGCGACCGCCGGCAGTCAACTCTACGCGCGCGCCGATGCCGCTGCGGTTCGATTGCCGGCCCCGGAGCCGGACTACGACCGCGTTGCCCGGCTTGGCTCGGTTCTTGAGCACGGCAGGGGAGGCATTGACATTCACCACCACGACCTCTGGGTGCCCGTCGCCGTCCAGGTCTCCGGCCGCGAGCCCCCGGGCCGGGCGCGGTTGCTGCAGACCGGGCCCAGAAGAGTCGGTAACGTCGGCAAATGCACCGTTGCCGAGGTTCCGGTACAGAAGCGTCAGCTGCCGGTAGCTCTCCCCAATCGGGGCCGCGTCGACTTCCGGGTAAACGTGCCCGTTGGCAAGCATGAGGTCGGGCCAGCCGTCCTCGTCCGCGTCCACAAACAAGGCGCCCCATCCCAGCAGCTGCCGCGTTCCGAGCCCGGCGTCCCGGGACAAGTCCTCGTAGAACACGCCGTCCTCGTTGCTGTACAGGGACGGGAGGTCGCCGGAGAAATTGGTCTTGGCCATGTCGAGGAAGCCGTTACCGTCGTAGTCTGCGACCGCGACGCCCATGCCCGCCTGCAGCTGTCCGTCGGCGCTGTAGGCGACGCCGGCTTCGGCCGCAATGTCCGTGAACGTGCCGTCGCCGTTGTTGCGGTACAGCAGGCTGGGTGTCATGTCGCAGGCCACGTAGACATCGACGGCCCCGTCCAGGTCGAAGTCGGCGGCGGCTACGCCGAGTGCGTAGCGTCCTCCTGGGGCAAGGATGCCGGCCTCTTCTGAGACATCCTCGAAGCGCCCCGCCCCGCGGTTGCGGTAGAGCACGTTCCGGGCCATTGGCAGCCCGCGCGGGCCGCACATCACCGGCACGCCCTTCCACTCGCACGCACCGTTGGACCCGGGCGCGGGCGTGTGCGCTGGATCGAAGTCGACGTAGTTCGCCACGAAAATGTCCAGCAACCCGTCCGAGTCATAGTCCAAGAACGAGCAGCCGGTGCCCCAGCGCGGAACGTCTCCGATTTGGCCGAGACCCACGCTGGCGTCCTCGAAGGCGCCCCGCCTGTTCCGGTAGAGCACATTCTTCCCGTAGCGCGTCAGGAGCAGGTCTTCCCACCCGTCGTTGTCGAAGTCCCCGACGCACACCCCTTGGCCCCAGCCCTTGGCGGTCAGGCCGAGCCGCACGGCGGCTTCCTCGAAGTGGCCGCGCCCGTCGTTGACGTAGAGCATCGAGGCGGGGCTGCGCCCTAGGGCCTCAAGCTCGAAAGTCGTTCCGTTCACGACCAAGACATCGTTGTCACCGTCCCGGTCGAAGTCAAAGATGGCAGCCCCCGTGCCGGTCGTCTCCAATATGTAGTCGCTGGCGTTCCGGCCTCCGAACGTGACGGGTGCGGAGATCCCAACGCGCTCGGCGATGTCTTCGTAGGCAGCGGGCGCTGCGGTAAGCGACGCAGACGCAGCGATGGCGGCTATCGCGACGCGGAGCGGCACGGGTCCGCGGGGCGTGGCGCAGGACATGGGTCGAAAGTCAGGGACGCATCGTGTTCCACAGCCTTCCGACTGCGCTGGGACACGCGGGCTAGGGAAGTCTGGGACGGCGATCAGGCCAAGACTTCCTTCACGACATGCCCGTGCACGTCGGTGAGGCGGAAGTCCCGCCCGGCGTGGCGGTAGGTCAGGCGCTCGTGGTCCAGCCCGAGACGGTCCAAGATCGTGGCCTGAAAGTCGTGGACGGTGACGGGAGCTTCGGCGATGGAATGCCCAATCTCGTCGCTGGCGCCATGCACAATACCGCCCTTGACGCCGCCTCCAGCAAGCCACGAACTGTAGACCCGTGCGTGGTGGCCGCGCCCTTCCGCGCCCGGCGAGGGGCATGTCGGCGTGCGGCCGAACTCGGTCGTCCACACCACCAGCGTCTCGTCCAGCAGGCCCCGGCTCTTAAGGTCCCGAATGAGGGCCCCGGTCGGCTGGTCGACGTTCTTTGCCAGCCGATTGTAAGTGGCCATCTTGGCGTGAGTGTCCCAATTGCGGTCGATGCTGGTCCCGCCGTCGATGAGCTCTACGAATCGAACGCCTCGCTCTATCAGCCGGCGCGCGACGATGCACTGCCAGGCGAAGCCCTTAGTGCTGCCCCGCTCCAACCCGTACATCCTGAGCGTGGCGTCCGATTCTCCCGACAGGTCAAAGGCCTCGGGTGCCTCGACCTGCATGCCGAAGGCGGTCTCGAACGACTTGATTCGCGCCGCAAGGTTCGAGTCTCCCTCGCGGCCTTGCAGGTGCTGCCGGTTGAAGAACTCCAGCAGGTCCAACTCGGTGCGCTGCTGGTGAGCCGTAGTCCGCCTGCCCATGTGGGCGATCGGCTGGTCTCCAGGGACGATTCGGGTCCCCTGGTGCAGGACGGGGAGAAAGTCCGAACCCCAGACCTGCCCGCCGGCGTATGGTATCTCCGGCGCGACCACCATGAACGAAGGCAGGTTCCGGTTGAACGTGCCCAGTCCGTAGCTGACCCACGATCCGATGCTCGGGCGGTTGAACGTGGCGGAGCCTGTGTGGATCCCCAAGGTGGCCCCGAAATGGTCACCGTTGACATTGGTCATCGAACGGACGAGGGCGATCTCGTCGGCCACCCCTCCAATGTGTGGGAAGAGGTCGCTGATCTCGGTGCCGCACTCGCCGTAGCGTTGGAACTCCCAGTCAGACCCTTTGTAGACGCTGCGCTTGCCCTTGGGCTGGTCGTGGTGCTCGCGCAGGTAGGGCTTGGGGTCGAACGTGTCGACATGCGACACCCCGCCGGTCATGAACAGGAAGATGACGTGCTTGGCCTTGGGTGCGAAGTGGGGCTCCTTCGGCGATAATGGGTCGGCACCGTCGCCCGCCAGCATTTCGGAGAGCAAGCCCGGCAGTATCAGGCCGCCTCCCGCGAGCGAGCGGATCACGTGCCGCCGATTCGGGCCTTCGCAGCTCACCATGGCACCTTAGATAATATCGCCAAAGACGACCGCATGAAGCGCTACGACTTAGTCTTTCTCATTCTCGCGGGGTTCTTCGTGGCCAGCCTCGTTCTGGCGAACGCATTCGTGTTCAAGTTCATCGACGTACCCCTGCCGATCGTCGGTGTGGCCACCATCAGCCTGGGGGTGCTGCCCTACCCGGTCACGTTCCTGTGCACGGACCTGATCAGCGAACTGTACGGCAAGAAGCGGGCCGACGCGATGGTCATCACGGGAGCGGCGGTCATGGCTTACATGCTCATTCTGCTGGAGGTCGGCAAGGCCCTGCCGGTCTCGGCGCTTCAGGATGAAGCTACGCAGGAGCACTTCTTGGCCGTATTCGGCCAGAGCACACGGGCCATCATCGCAAGCGCGATGGCATACCTCATTGCGCAGTTCATCGATGTCCGCCTTTACCATTTCTGGCGCAAGTTGACAGGGGGGCGTCACCTTTGGCTCCGCAACAACGCGTCGACCATGCTGAGCCAGCTCATCGACACCTGCGCCGTAGTGACAATCCTGTTCTACGGTGTCTGGACCTGGGCCGAGATAGGCGCCGTGATCGCGGCAAGCTATGTGTTCAAGCTGCTAGTGGCCGCCGCCGACACGCCGCTGATGTACGTAGCCACGTCACTGCTCTCCGACATCCAGAACGAGTCCCGCAGGCGCGGACTGATCCACGAAGCGGCCTGATCGACCCGCCTCTGGGCAGCCGTCAAGCCTCCTCGACGACCTGCAGGGCCACCGACTCCACCAAGTGGCCGACAGTCTTGCGGAAGGCAACCATGTGGGGCGCGCGGGAATGCGCCCGTAGCGCGTCCATGCTCTCCCACTGCTCCACAACGGTCAGCCGGCGCGGGTCGAGCTCTTGGGCGGGCCAGCCGGTGTCGGCATCGACACAGGGCGTGTACTGAACGCAGCCCTGCTCCGCAAGGACGTTCGGAACGTTCTGCTTGAACAGCGAAACGTACTCTTGCAAGCATCCCGACTTGACGCGGATCGATGCGATCACGTGAACCATGGCTGGCCCTATTCTCGCAGTCTGGCATGCCGAGATTCCACCTCTTCCGGGACGCATATGACAGCGCGCATGCGAGCGGTGGGGACGAGCATACGCCAGACTTGCGCTCCGAGTCTTGCGGCAGACGCGAATAGCGCCGGCAGATGCTCTGCGCCCGTGGGCAACGATGCAGGCGCTACCTCAGGGAGTCCCGGCGACAGCAGTTCGGCCCTCTCAGCAGATCCATGCGGCGGACAAGGCCGCCCGCGAGGAACAGGCCGACACCTACCATGGTTACGGGACGACCGTGGGCCTGCAGGCGCGCGGCAAACGGGTTTGCAGAGCCAAAGCCAAGCCATTCAGCGCATCCTCGACGGGGGGCTTGTAGACCGCCTGCCAGTCACGTTCTCCGTATACACTCTGGACCGGATCAAGGACTGGCAGCGCCTCTTCCCGGCCGAGCGAAACTACTTCGAACGGCTGTTCGGCCTGCTGGACCGATCCGACCCCAAGGCAGTGGAAGAACTGTTCGCACCGCTTGTGGCGGTCGAATCCAAGATGGGGATCGAGGGAGGAATCTGGAAGGGATCGCAGTTCACACTCGAGCACGTCGATTTCCTGCAGCGCAACCGCCACCTCCCGGAATGGCGTGCAGCCATCGCAGCGATCTTTGCCAAGATCGATCCGATCCTCGACGGGGAACTCGTGCGCTCCGGCACGCCGCGGATGGCAATCGTAGTCTCCCCCCCGGAGATCCCGATGGGCCCGGACCGGATGTGGATGCGAATCCGAGAACAGGGGCGCTTGGTCCACCTGCAGCTGGAACCTGATCTGGCTCTGGAGGACTACCTGCCACTCCTGCTGACGGGATCACCGGCGAGAGCGCGCCGGCCCACACTCTTCGACCTCCATGCTTCGCAGCGATCCAAGGACCGGTTCGACACTTGGGTGGTAGAGGCCTCTGACCCGATCCTGCGCCTGGCGCGGTCGTTCGACGGCTGGACTGGGCTGAGCTTCGAGCGCATGGAGGACCTGCGGAGCGCGCTGATGCGCCAAGTCAACGACCTAGTGACAGAGCAGAGGATCCCCGGACCAAGGCAACTGGGGGAGCGGCTGCAGAAGATGAATCCAGGGGCGCTGCGCCGGGCGGCCGGGCGCGATCCCGTCATGAGGGAATTCCTGCAGTCTGTGCTGCTGAACGGGAACGGGACGCTGCTGATCAACAACACGTTCGTGGAATGGACGACACTCCAAGCGATCCGGCGCGCACGGCCGTCGCTCCTTCTGGCATCATTCGGCATCCGGAACAAGGTCAAGCCGTTCAGCAGCCTGCTGATCTACGCCGACCAAGAGGTGTCCAACCCGATCCCGACACAGTCAGACATGCTCGGATCCTACGTAGATTTGGAGGTCTACTACCAGTACATCTGGCAGGAGTGCGAGAAGTACGCCGAGTACCGACGGAACACTGCCTACCTGTTCGTGGGCATCGGCATGGACGCGCTGCTAGCGATCGCACCGCCGGACTTTCCCCTCGTGCCGAATGGGATGCCGAAACGCCCCAAGGACATCTTCCGCGCATGCGCCGCATGGCTTCGCCTAGAACCATCACCAGACCAGTGAGCCTACAGCGTGCAGCGCCCTCGGCCGTTGGCCCAAACGAGAGAAAGCGCCATGGGTAAGCTGGAAGTCTGTCCATGACAATCCCCCGCGCAATCTTGGCCGGCTTCCTGCTAGCTGCCGCAGCGTCGGACGCCGGCAGCCAGACGGAAGAGGACCGACTGCTGCAGGCAATCCTCTCCGGAGGTCGATTGGAGCTTCTCGGTGTGACATCTCAGGAGCGCCTGCGGCCGCTGGGGACGCTTGCACCAGGAGATCCTCCGGTTCTGGCGTTTCGCTACTTGGAGGATCGGCGCCGGCACCGCTTCGGCGAACTCGACCTCATGATGGATGACGCTGGTCACTAGTGCCTTGTAGACCCTTGCATTTCGAGTAGGTCATTTCGGAGTCAGTGTGCCGGACAATCAAGCTGAAACTGGACACTACGCAGTGACCGATACAGCTTGCCTTGCGAAAGGCAGCCCGGCAGCCTGTCCGATGATGCTCGGGCCTGTTGGCGGTTCCCGCCCAGCCTAACGACGGGCTCTTCCGTGCGCTGACCGAGAGCCAGCAGCGCGCCGACCGGCTGGTCCGCGAGGTGCTGCGGTCGGGCTCCATCGAGGGGGATTAGCATTAATCATGACGTGGTGTCCGGCGTGAAACACCGGCAGCGGGCGACCGGACGTAGGTCTTGGGAGTGAACTACGATCCGGTCGCCGGCGGGCAACTGGTCCGGCTTGGGAAAGACGAGCCGGTGAGCGGTGCGGACGCCACGTTCCGGCTGGACACGATGAAGGAGTGTGATGGCCCGGTTCACGTGGATTAAGGCTGGCAAGGGGAGCGGCGTCAAGGCCTGGATGGAAGGGGTCCCGTTCGACTCCAACACCTTGGACCAGCTGAAGCGCACCGCCCGGCTGCCATTCATATACAAGTACGTCGCGGCCATGCCGGACGCGCACTTTGGACTCGGCTCGACCGTCGGGTCGGTCATCCCGACGCAGGGTGCGATCGTGCCGGCCAGCGTCGGGGTAGACCTCGGGTGCGGGATGATGGCCTGCCGCACGGGGTACGTCGCGGAGGACCTTGACAGGCTGCCCGTCCTGCGCCGCGAGATAGAGAGGGCCGTCCCGCACGGGCGCACTAACCACGGCGGCCCCGGAGACCGCGGCGCGTGGGGCAGCCCCCCGGCCCGCGTCGTCCGCAGGGCGCAGCGCCTGTTGCCCGGCCTCACGGAGGTGCTGGAGAAGCACCCCCGAATCGATCGCAGGGGCAGCCTGCGCGACCGCGCCGCCCGGCAGCTCGGGACGCTCGGTGGGGGCAACCACTTCATCGAGGTGTGCCTCGACCGCGACAGCCGCGTCTGGGCGATGCTACACAGCGGGTCCCGCGGCGTCGGCAACGCGATCGGGCAGTACTTCATCGCCAGGGCGAAGGATGAGATGCGCCGCTGGCACATCCGGATCCCGGACGCGGACCTTGCGTATCTGGCGGAGGGCTCAACATACTTCGACGACTACGTGCGGGCAGTCTCTTGGGCGCAGGGGTACGCCTGGGCCAATCGGGAGGTGATGATGCGGGAGGTGCTGGACGCGCTTGACCGGATCGTCGGCCGCGGCGAGCGCCGACCGCCGGACATGACCGTCGTCCACTGTCACCACAACTACGTAGCAAAGGAGCACCACTTCGGGAAGAACGTGTGGGTGACGCGCAAGGGGGCCGTGCGGGCCCGCGCGGGCGACATGGGCATCATCCCGGGCAGCATGGGCGCCAAGTCCTACATCGTCCGCGGGAAGGGCTGCGCCGATTCGTTCCACTCCTGCTCGCACGGCGCCGGCAGGGCCATGTCCCGCACCACCGCCAAGCGAGCGTTCACAGAGGAGGACCACGCCCGGGCGACCGCCGGTGTGGAGTGCCGAAAGGACGCGGGCGTGCTGGACGAGACCCCGGGCGCCTATAAGCCCATAGATGCGGTCATGAGGGCCCAACAGGACTTGGTCTCGGTCGTCCATACGCTCAAGCAGGTGGTCTGTGTGAAGGGGTGAGGAGCGAAGTTCCTCACTCCTGAAGGGCACTACCCACCGTGCGATCCGGACGCTGCGGCCGGAACGATCGCGATGCCAGATCTCGAGCTGGGGGCGAACGGTCCGCAGCTGTTAGCCGCAGCCTCCCAGCGAAGTCCGCGCAGCTGCGCGACGGTCAACACGCAAAACCCAGCGCGGCCGTCCAACTTGCCTTCCGATACTGTCGGGCCGCCTCCATTGGTGGCCGCCCGCTAGGCGGACCCCCACTGGGAATGCCTAGGCCCGTCTGCGACCAAGTGCCTAGACGTGAACGTCGAATCCAACGTGGCAAACTGGAGACGCTGGGCGGCGGCGCGTGCCAAGCGGGCGACGCCAGAAGTGAGGGTCTCGAGCACGAAGGCGCATGCCGGGGCTGCCAGCGAATGGCCGGCGCCGAAGACCGTGACTTGGCCCCGAACCGACAGGAGGCTCACTCTCGCGCTGACCGGTGCGTTGTTGTTGCTGACGGCCCAGCCCGGGCGAGCCGATCAGAATCTGGTCGACGGGCTGCGGCTGTTCGATGCGGGTGAGTACACCAGGGCGGCGGAACGGTTCGCAGCATCGGAGGATCCCCGTGCGGCCACGCTTGAAGCGGTCGCGAAGGCCTCGATTGGCCGGTGCCAAGAGGCCTTGCCTGACCTCTCGATCGGGGTAGCCGGGCCGACCGATCCATACGTCTCGAAACTTGCTGCACTGGCAGTCGCCCGCTGCTCAATCGCGGAGAAGCGCTTTGACGCCGGACTCGCGACGCTTGCGGAACTGCTGAAGTCGCAGCCGGAAGACCCAGACGTCCTGTACGAGATTGCCCGCCTGCACCTCAAGGGCTGGAATGAAGCCGTGGCAGCCATGTTTGCGAAGGCGCCGGCTTCCTTCCGCGTCAATCAGCTCTCGGCGGAGATCTTCGAAATTCAAGGCCGCTATGACGAGGCGGTCAGGGAATACCAGAAGGCGATAGAAAAGGCACCCGCGACGCTCAACCTGCGATACCGGCTCGGACGGGCCATCCTGATGCGTTCGCACGAACCGAGCGCACTCGAAGAGGCACTGGAGCAGTTCCGCGCCGAGCTACGGCTGAACCCGCACGACGCGGTCGCAGAGTTCCAGGTCGGCCAGATTCTTCAAGTCCTCGGGCAAGCAGAGGAGGCGATGCCTCACCTTGAGCGTGCGGTCGAACTTGACGCGGAATTCCCGGAGGCTCTCGTCGCATTGGGCAAGGAAAACGCCCGCCTAGAGCGCCACGGCAAAGCCATCGAACTCCTCGAGAAGGCGTTGGAACTGCACCCGCAGAGCGAGCCCGCCCACTACAGTCTGATGCTGGCGTACCGCAACGCAGGCCGCAGGGATGATGCGCGACGCATCCAAGAGGCACTGGACCGCCTGCAAGCACCGCAGGAAGGGGAGTTCAGCGAGTTTCTCCGCCGCATCGGCGAAGCGCCTTGAAGGTGCCGGTCGCCAGACACGTCCCGGCGCTTGTGGCGCTGGCCGGGTCAAGCCTGGTGCACGGCGAGCCTGTGCGCTATGTGGACACGGCCGCACAGGCCGGCCTGACTGCAACAATGCCGAACGGAGGCGACCGGGAGAAGCGCTGGATCCTCGAGACCACCGGCAGCGGCGCGGCCTTCCTCGACTATGACGCTGACGGCCTGCCTGACGCGTTCCTTGTCTCGGGGGACGGCGGCTCGAACCGTCTGTACCGCAACCTCGGCGGCGGGCGTTTCCAAGACGTGACCGGACCCGCGGGCCTGAGCAGCGAGGGTTGGGGACAGGGAGTCTGCTCGGGCGATTTCGACAACGACGGCTGGCCGGATCTGCTCGTCACCTACTGGGGGCCCAATCGGCTGTACCGCAATGTCGGCGGAGCCCGCTTCGAACGCGTGCCGATTCCCGACCGCGACCGGTACAGCACCGGCTGTGCGTTCTTGGATGTGGACAAGGACGGCGACCTGGAAGTCTTTATCGCCAACTATCTCGTCTTCGATCCCGCTTCGGTGCCCGAGCCCGGGGCGAACCCTTACTGCTTCTACCGCAGCATGCCGGTTGCATGCGGGCCCCGCGGCCTCGCGTTCGCACGCAACGAGCTCCTCTGGAACGAGGGCACAGGCCGGTTCAGCGACGCTTCGGACTCCAGCGGCATCGCTTCGCCGAGCCGAAACTACTCTTTGGGTGCCGTCACCGGAGACTTCAACGGAGACGGGTGGACGGACATATATGTCGCCTGCGACAGGACCCCGTCGATTCTGTACATCAATCAGGGAGACGGGACCTTCCGCGACGAGGCCGTCCTGCGGGGAGCTGCCTTTGACGAACACGGCGAAGCTCTCTCCGGAATGGGGATCTCCGTCGGCGACTTTGACCGCGACGGGCATGCTGACCTGTTTCGGACGAACTTCTCCGACGAACGGTCAACGCTCTACCACAACCGCGGGAACGGGGACTTCGACGACGTCACGGTGGCCGTCGGGATGGGCGTGAACACGCGGTTCGTCGGCTGGGGCTGCGCCTTCCTGGACGCGGACAATGACGGCTGGCAGGACGTCCTGCTCGTCAACGGCCATGTGTTCCCGGAAGTGGAGCGACTGGTCGACAGCGACCTGAGCTACCGCGAGCGGTCAGTCCTGTACCGCAACTTGGAGGGTAGGCGCTTCGAGGACATTTCCCAGCAGGCCGGTCCAGGGATCGCGAAACCCCGGGCCGCAAGAGGCTTGGCGTTGGCCGACATCAACGGAAACGGCCGGCTTGAGGTCCTGATCAACGGCCAGAACGAGGCGCCCGCCTTGCTCGCGCAGGTCGGCGGTTCGGCGGGCGAGTGGCTGATGCTCCATCTGGAAGGCCGCGACTCCAATCGCAGTGCCATCGGGGCCATTGCGACCGTGCGGACGGCGGGAGGGACACAGCGCCGCGAGGTAAGGAGCGGGGGAAGCTACCTGTCCCAAGCCGAACTTCGGCTGCACTTCGGACTGGGCGGGCACAGCACGGCGGACGTCGAGGTGGTCTGGCCGAGCGGAGTCCGACAGGTAATCGAGGGGCTCACCGCTGGCCAAGCACATACGATCCAAGAGGAGCGCTCCGGCGGCTGACCGGGGGCCGCCGGGAGCGATCACTCTCAAGGAGAGCCGTTGGTCGGACGACCTTGGGCTGGCTTGTGCCAGGCGTGCACTTTCTCGATGGCGCGGGCAGCGTCAACGGCATCCTCGTCCGTGCCCATGAACAGTCGCATTGGGAGCCAGAAGGAGTCCAAGCATGCGCCCTCGGCAACAGGGCATTTCAGGACGCGGTGAGGGCGGCCCTGAAACACCGGGTTGCTGTAAAGCGGATGGGGGTAGAAGCTTCGGACTGGGACGCCCTCGGCCTGCACTGCTTGCACGAACTGGTCGCGCGTTGTTCCGAACTTCCGGGGATCGATCCGGCCAGGCACGATGTAGCGCGTGTGAATGGACGCGCCGCGGGGCGACCGCTGGAGCTCGATCCCCTGAACGCCCTCCAACCGACGCCGGAAGCGCCGGAACCGCTTGCGGCGGAGCAGGATCTGATCCTGAAGGCGCTCTAGCTGACCGGCCAGAATCGCCGCCTGCAGTCCCGTCATGCGGAGGTTCGTGCCGAGTTCGAAGTGTTCGAACCATCCGCGACCTGGCAGCCGTCCCGCGTTAGTGATGGAGCGTGCCTTCGCCGCTAGCCTTTCGTCGCTGGTGGTGAGGATCCCACCTTCACCGGCGGTCATCGCCTTGGAATTCTGGAAACTGAACGCGGCAGCCAAGCCCAGCCCGCCAGCGCGGGTGCCGTGCCACTCGGCGCCATGGGCGTGCGCCGCGTCCTCGAGCAGGTCAGCGCCATGCTGCCCAGCGATACCCTGCAGGCGGTCAATGTCGGCCACGACACCGCCGAAGTGCACGGCAAGGATTGCCTTCGTTGCAGGGGACATCGCCTCCGCGACCCGCACGGGGTCCAGATTGTAGGTGTCCGGCTCGATATCGACGAAGACGGGGGTGGCACCGGCCCGGGAAACGGCTGTGGCCGTCGCGATGAAGCTGTGGGCAGGCACGATCACCTCATCCCCGGACCCGATCTCAAGGGCGTGCATGACCAGCTCCAAAGCCATGGTCCCGCTCGAGACGGCGACACCATGGGCGGCATCGTGATACTGCGCGAACAGCTGCTCGAAGGAAGTGACAACGGAGGCATTTCCGCCCCAGTTCTGGGAGGTCAGCACGGCCCGAACACGTTCGAGGTCGCCCGGCCCGGGCTCGGGCCAGTCGGGGTAGGCACTGCGGCGTAGCGGAGGGCCTCCGTCCACTGCCAAGGCCGTTCGCGCCATGCCACCCCAGTCTAGTTGGACTTCTCTTGAGCACCTAGTTGGGGCTCCGGACAGCCATTAGGACTCCGCAGACTCTTCGAGAGCCGCCCCGCGACTGGCCTGTCCTTCGCAGGCGTCGAACACTTGGGAGTTCGACCGTCAGCCCTCGGACTGATCGGTTCGCTGGCCAAGCTCGGGTTTGGCCAGCGGCGACCGGCCCGCAACAGGACTCGCCACCCGTCCGCCAGCGAGCCAGGACCCGGCGTCAACCTTCGGCCGCCGTCCGAGAGCCACGGGAGCCAGATGCGCCCCGGAGATGCCCCGCGTGGCGTCCAGCTTGTTGCACGACCTAATGCCTTGTGGCGCAGGCGGGACCCGTGCTGGTGCGTCCCTTCAACATAGGCACAGGTAGAATCACTATATACAATGCAGTCTATAATATGAATAGGAATGTATCTTTTCTGGTAATGACATATAAATAGTGCGGAATTCCCTCGTTTCTAGCTCAGGTCTCGTGTGTTCCATGCTTGCCACTTCCCTCTCGCTCCGCACAGGAATCGCAGCGTAGGGCCAAAGCGCCGACGGATGGCCGAGCGCGACGCGTGTGTGGCTGGCGCTCATGGCTCAGCGCCCGTATTCTCATCAATCGACCGCATAGCCCCGGAATTGTCCGGCAAGCGACCCCTTTGGTACCGTAACGGCTTAGGACTTCGCGGTTATGCGGGCATCGGCAACACTCGACAGGATTTTGGAAGTAGGGATCATCCCGATCGTGCGAACCGATGACCCCGACGATGCGATGCAAGCGATCGAAGCGATCTACAACGCCGGTCTGCCCATCTTGGAGGTCACCATGACCGTCCCGGGCGCACTCCGGACCCTCGAAGAGGCCAGCGATCGATTTGGCGACACGATGGTGTTGGGAGCAGGGACCGTGCTGGATCCCATGACGGCTCGGGCTTCGATGCTTGCCGGCGCGCAATTCTGCGTGACGCCCGCCCTCGACACCGCAACGATCGAGATGTGCAACCGCTACTCCACGGTTGTCGTTCCGGGGGGCCTGACCCCGACGGAGATCATGACCGCATGGAATGCGGGCGCGACCATGGTCAAGGTGTTCCCGGCCGGACTGGTCGGAGGGGCGAGATACATCAAGGCCGTCAAGGCTCCGCTGCCCCACGTGCACCTTGTGCCGACAGGCGGCGTCACGATTGACAACGCAGGAGAGTTCTTTAGGGCCGGTGCGAGCGCTGTCGCGGTGGGATCCGATATCGTCAACAAGCGCTGGCTGATGGAGCGGGATTTTGGCCGCATTGAGATGGCCGCCAGAGGATTCCTGCATACCATCGCCCAGTCGCGCGCCGCCTGACCGGCGGTTGCGTGAGAGCGCCGGTCATCTCCACACTGGACGCCGAGGCATCCGTCGTTTTGGTGCGCCTGAGGTCGCTCGGCGACACCGTGCTGGCGACGCCGGCGTTCTCGCTGCTGCGAAGGGCAATTCCCAGAGCAAACATCTGGGTGGTTCTTGAGGAACGGTTCGCCGGCGTGCTCGAAGGCCAGCCGGACATAGACGGTGTTCTGAGGCTGCCGACTACCGCGGGAGTCTACGACAAGTTGCGCGTGGTCCGGGCCATCCGATCCAAACAGCCCGCCCTGTGCCTGGACATGCACGGCGGCACAACCGCCGCGTGGTTGACCGCCCTGTCGAGCGCCCGATTCAGGGCCGGATTCGCCCACTTTCGGCAGCGGTGGGCCTACAATGTGCGGATCCCGCGTGCCCAAGAAGTGCTGGGGCGCCCCGAGCGAGCCTCCGTGCACACGGCCGAGCACCATGCCGCCGCGGTGGCACACCTCAGTGGTTCGGAGTGCGCAGTGCCACGGGCCCGCCTTTGCCCGACGCAGCGAACCTCCGGACCGCCGTATGCGGTCCTCCACGCCGGGGCTGCGTATGCGACGAAGCGATGGAAGTTCGACCACTTTCGCGAAATTGCGCTGGAGCTCCGGAATCAGCACGGCCTCGAGCCGGTCTTCGTGGCCGGACCAGCCGAAGACGACCCAACTGGCAGCGCGGGAGATTTCGCCGTTCGGCACGGGCTCCGGCTCCCCGCACTGATGGCGCTGCTGTCTGGCGCCCGGTTGTTCGTTGGCAACGATTCGGGACCGGCCCATGTGGCCGCGGCCTACGGAGTGCCGTGCGTCGTGGTCTTCGGCTCGTCGGCCTCGGCCGCATGGGGTCCCTGGAAGACGGCCCACCGGATCGTAGAGACGGAATGGAGTTGCAAGCCCTGCCCGGGAGACCGCTGCTACGAGTACGATCGGCCTCGCTGCATATTGAGCGTGGAACGCGAGGCCGTCTCAAGAGCCGTGTCGGAACTGCTGGAGGAGACCCGCTTGGTCAGGTCAAGAGATAAATCGCCGAGTCGGCCCACAGGTTCGGCCACAACCTGACTGAGCGCCCGCGGCGCAGGAAACGCACCTCCCTAGCGTCGAGGCCCTCCTTCGCCAGCAGTTCCTCGAAATCGAGTATGGTCAGGACCCGGATATTCGGGGAGTCGAACCAGCGGTATGGCAGGTGCCCGGTGCGCGGGGCTCTGCCGGTTGCGAGCAACGACAATCGCACGGACCAGTGGCCGAAGTTCGGGAAGGCGACAACGATCCGCCGTCCTACACGGCGCATTTCCCGGATCAGGCGCAGCGGTTCGCGCACGACCTGAAGCGTCTGGCTCAGGATCACGTAATCAAAGCAGGCGTCGGGATAGTCAGCCAACCCTTGATTGATGTCGCCCTGGTAGACCGACAGGCCGAGCTCCACGCAGCGGCGCACCTTGTCGGAAGAGATCTCAACACCCCGGGCCTGCACGGCCTTGTGCCGGGCCAGCCAGGCCAGCAGGTCCCCTTCCCCGCAGCCGAGGTCGAGCACGTTGGACCCGTCGTCGATCAAGGACGAAATTATGCGGTGGTCCTCCCGTTCGAGAATCTCCGGCACGGTCGGCACGGACAGCTCGGCAAGCGCCGCCATAACCGGATTATATTGCCGGCGGGTCGAGTGGGCGCACATCGAGGCCGATCGCGTCATGATCGGAGAGCGGCGGGTCGCGTCCCTCGCGAAACTCGTGAAACACAACTGGGCGTTCCGGCGCGACTCCCCGCACAGCAAACCAATCGATCTTGAGCGGACACTTTCCGTCGAACTGCCGCAGCGCCCAACGAATGAAATCGAAGCACCACGCCGGGACCCACTCGCGCAAGTTCTTGTGGGCTTTGGTGTCGTCTACGTCATAGGATGTGGTGCGCTCGTCGAGCAGGTTTGCGCCACGCCAGTCAAATCCGTTGTCCTCCAAGCCCCGAAACAGGCCCCTCTCGAAGTAGGTGTAGGGCCGCAGGAAATGCTTCTTGACCGTGTTGTGCGCTCCAAGGAACACACGCAGCCAGTAGCCAGCGATGGCGCGCGCGGCGCTCGATGAGTCAAAAGTGGTCGTGTTCCAGTCGCCGCCAATGGCGGCGGGCTCGCCTCTCGGCAGCCCCGCAATCACCCGCTCCATCTGGCTGCGCCGGTGGGACTGCTTGGACTTCGCATCAAGATGGACAGCGCAAGCAGTCAGCGGCAGCCCGGGCAGATCGACTTCGGCAGCGATGGCGGCCTGCTGGCCGAGCCGCTTTTCCCTGCCGTGCATCTTGTCCCGGCCGTTGCCGAGCGGGATACGCCGGCAGTTTCGGAGTGGATACCGGCTCAGCAGTGCATTGCCGTGCAGCCCAAGATCGTTGGCTCCAGAGACCTCGCTCTCGACGCCAGAACCCTTGGACAGGTTTAGGTAGCAGGGCGCGAAGGCATACTCAAGCTCCAAGGACTGGGCGAGTTCCCTAGCTACGTTGCGATTCCCCGACCGGGCCATGCCGACGTCGGTCTCGGTGAGGAATAGCACGTCTGCAGAGCGCAGGTACTCATGGCGGCGGAAGGTATGCAACAGCCCGTCGAACTCAATCCCGCGCTCGATGTTCCACGCCACGAGCCGGTAGGACTCTCGCGGCGTGACGACCGTCCCGGAGAAGTTCTCGTGCTCGATGCAGCGGAGTACGCTCTCGGCGACCGGCCGGATGCTGCGGTACGCGGGATGCGCCAGCAGTTCGCCCGTGGAGCGACACTTGGCGAGTTCCTGATATCTGGGCCGCAGGCTCGCGCGGACGATCCGGTCTCGCTCGCGGATCGACAGTATCCGTCTGCCTGTTCCGGTCTGCGCTCGTGTTGCGTACGCTCGGTCCATTGACCAGTCTATCGCCGGATGCCCTCCCCTGAGGCCGCGTCGGCGTCAAGACCTCCTACTCGGCTTGTGCCCGAGCGATTCCGGGATTGGCGGCTCCAAAAGGGCCCGGAACGGCCCGTAGACTATGATCGAACTCTCGATCTGGGACAGGCCGCAATGGCAACACAGCGATCAGAATCGAATCCGGGGGTTCGCTTCGAACCCAATGAGAGCCCACCGCTGGCAATCACGGCCGGCCTCGGCTTCCAATTCGCGGTCCTGACCATCACCGGCATCGTGCTGACGCCGGCAATCGTGATCCGTGCGGCGGGCGGTACGGAATCCTACCTGTCATGGGCGGTCTTCGCTGCGGTCCTCGTCTGCGGCACGACAACCATATTGCAGGCTCTGGGGAAGGGCCGGATCGGAGCAGGGTATGTACTGCTGATGGGCACGTCGGCGGCCTTCATTTCAGTCTCGATCGGAGCGATCGCCCAAGGTGGACCGGCCATGCTGGGAACTCTCGTGGTGGTCTCTGCCCTGTTCCAGTACGCACTGGGGGCGCACCTTTCGCTGTTCCGTAGGATCCTGACCCCGACTATCGCGGGGACCGTGATCATGCTTATCGCGGTAACCGTGATGCCCATCATCTTTGACATGCTGGATGACGTTCCCGACGGCGCTACGTCGTCGGACGCCGCAATCACCGTGGCCGCCACGCTCGTGGTGATCATTCCCGTGGCGCTCAGGGCGACTGGGGCGCTGCGGCTTTGGGCACCCGTTCTTGGAGTCTTCGCGGGCTCTGCGGCCGCTGTGTGGGTCGGAGTGTACGACTTCGAACTGGTCAGGGAAGCCGCATGGCTCGGGCTTGCGGAGGGCAGCTGGCCCGGGCTGGACCTAAGCTTCAACGCGACCTTCTGGTCGCTCTTGCCGGCATTCGTATTCGTGACCCTAGTTGGCGCGATCGAGACAATCGGAGACGCGATCGCGATCCAAGGGGTCTCGTGGCGCCAGCAGCGGGCCGTCGACTATCGAGCCGTCCAAGGCGCAGTGAACGCGGACGGCACAGGAAACCTGCTCTCAGGCCTGCTTGGCACAGTTCCCAACACGACGTATTCCACGAGCGTCTCCGTGACTGAGCTCACTGGAGTCGCATCACGCGCGGTCGGGGTCGCAATCGGCGTCATCTTCCTAGGGATGGCCTTCGTCCCAAAGCTGGTCGCCCTGATCCTTGCCATTCCGGGGCCGGTCGCGGCTGCCTACGTGACTGTCCTGCTTGCCATGCTCTTCGTGCTCGGAATGAAGATCGTCATCCAAGACGGGATCGACTATCGGAAGGGGCTGATCGTGGGCGTTTCGTTTTGGATCGGCGTCGGATTCCAGAATGGGGTGATCTTTCCCGAGTACTTCTCGGAATTTGCCGGCGGGACCCTGCAGAACGGAATGACCGCAGGCGGCTTGGCCGCCATGATCCTGACCCTGTTCTCCGAGCTGACGCAGTCCCGGAGCAGACGCATCGAGATGCACCTGGAGGTCGAGGCACTTCCGAAGATCATCGAGTTCCTTGAGGAGTTCGCGGCTCGTCACCGATGGGAAGGGGCCATGCTCGACCGGCTCGGGGCGGCGGCGGAAGAGACGCTCCTAACGCTGCTTCGCGAGGATGAAGAAGGCGAAGGCGCAGACCGGCAGCTGCGGCTGACCGCACGCAAGCGCGACGGGCGCGCAATCCTAGAATTCGCGGCTGCTTCGGAGGGCGCCAATCTCCAGGACCGGATTGCTCTGCTGGGTGAGCCAACGGCCGTGGGAGTGGAGCGGGACATGTCGTTGCGGCTGCTTAGGCACTTCACGTCGTCGGTCCGCCATCAGCAATACCACGACGGGGACATCGTCACGATCGAAGTGGAAGCACCCTGACCGATCGGCTCAGGGATCGGAATTCCGACCGCCCACCGGCACTAGCGTGACCGCGGGGTTGGTCTTGCAGAGCGCAAGGCCGAGGCGCGCCATCAGGGCGGACAGGCTGGGGGCCACACTGACAGCCCGTCGGCTCCGGGCAGCCGCCGCGGGGGTTGTCCTGAAGTGGTCTGGCGCAGGTATGAACTGCGATTCAATGAAGCCCACACCGAGCGGCGCGAGTCCCACACAGCGGCTTCGGAGGCAGCCGCTGAGAATCCCCGACTAGGCTGCACGAGGGCGGGCTTGACGTGTTGTTGAGGCCTGAGATCCAGCCACACCCGCCCCCCAGCGCTTCATCTGCGTGCTGGCGTGGCGTGGCGCATCTCTGGGACCGCCCGTGTTGACGGCTAGATTCACGCAGTGATACGCCACGCTCACGACGCAGGTGCGGTGCGATAATTCCCGCAGGACACCACTCCTCGGCGACGCCTCTGCGAGCGCAGGGGCGGGAATCACAACCTCCGGGCAGGGTCCGCAGGCATGGGCGGCTCCGCGACGATCTCTGGCCTCCCGGCACAAGAGCCGATCCCAGTGTTCTTCAGCTTGGCGTCCTACAGCCGGACAATCGCTGCGGATCTCGACGACATGGATCGCTACGGTGCGCTGATGCACCAGCTCCCCCGACAGTTCCACGGCCTGTCTGCGGCAGAGCAGGCGGAGGCTCTGTTGGATCCCCCGCCGTTGACGGGGACTCGCTGGGATGCGCTCTTGGCGGCCGTGGTGGAGCATATCGCCCGCCTGCACGGCCACCAAGTACCGCAGTGGGTCAACGAGCCAGCACGCTTTCTCGAAGTCCCTTGGGTGATCTCGACCAATCGCGTGGTGGCGGCGGATTCTGTTCTCTACGCCCCAGGAGCCTTCATCCGGCACAGCGTGTTTCCTGATCCGGCCGACCTCGACGTCCGGGGCGGCGAGCGGCATGCTTGGCTCCCCTGAGTCCGGACGCGCCCTTGACCGCGCAGCGATTCTGCGGGCCTTCGAGGGCCTCGAGGCGCATCTCGCGAAGCGCGGGCTGAGGGCGCACATCTACATCGTTGGAGGGGCGGCGCTCATGCTGGCCCATCGGCGTAGCCGGTCCACCATGGATGTGGACGCGCTCTCAATCGACCATCGGGACGCAGTGCTGGCCGCCGCGAGGAGCGTCGCGCAAGAGCAGGGCCTGCACGATAACTGGCTGAATGACGAGGTGCGCTGGATTCAGGTCCTGCCGACGCAGCCGGACGAACGCGCGGAGGTGTTCTTTGACTCGCCCCATCTCGTCGTGACCGGCGCCTCAGCCGCCCATGTCCTTGGAATGAAAGTTCGAGCTGCGCGGGAACGCGACTTGGAGGATATCAAGTCGCTCGTGCGCGAACTCGAAGTCACCACGATGGATGAGGTGCGGGAGATCCACCATGCGGTGTACCCACACGACAGCATTCCTTGGCGCAGTGAGCTACGTGTTGAGGACTGTCTCCGGGAGGTGGCTGAGCAGCGCGGGCACGAGGGGCACTCG
>JAJDWM010000553.1 GCA_022825595.1 Bryobacterales bacterium
GTGCAACAAGTATGCGGTCCAGACGATCCGTCTTAACCGCCCCAGTCTTCCCATCATCGATAGATCCATCGAGGATGTAACCACCGAGGAGATTCTCGAGGCTGCCGAATTGAAGCCTGGAGATCCTGTCATTGTCTCTGGAGGGCCGTCTTGTCAGGTCTTCAGCACGGCTGGTCAACGCGGGTCTCTCGGTGACCCGCGCGGAACGCTGTTCGAGCACTTCCTTCGCGTAGTGCGCGAGGCTAGGCCGCGTTTCTTCGTTATGGAAAACGTCCGGGGTCTACTGTCCGCAGCCGTCAAGCACCGACCCTTAGGTGAGCGAGGCCCTGGCTACCCCACATTGGAGCCGGAAGAGGAACTTGGATCTGCCTTCCGGGTGGTGACCGCCAGTCTGAGTGAGCTCGACTACTACGTTGTCTTCGACGTCCTCAACGCGGCTGACTACGGCGTGCCTCAGCGACGCCAGCGACTCGTGATTGTCGGGAGCCAGTTGGGAGAGAACATCCGAATGCCCGAGCCATCTCACAGCGAGACTGGACAGAATGGCTTGTCGGCCTGGGAGACCCTGAGAGCAGCAATAGGGGATCTGGAGGAGGAAGATCCGGAGTTCTACCGCTTCTGTCCAGAGAAGGAGAAGTACCTTAAGATGGTTCCAGAGGGTGGCAACTGGCGTGACCTGCCTGAGGCACTGCGAGAGAAGGCGCTGGGCAAAGCCTTCGTGTCTTGGGGGGGGAGGTCAGGCTTCTCCCGCCGATTGGCGTGGGACAAGCCGAGCCCGGCACTTACGACAAGGCCCGACAGTAAAGCGACCAGCCTTTGTCATCCCACCGAGCTTCGTCCGTTGACCGTTCGTGAGTATGCCCGCATCCAGCAATTCCCGGACACGTGGGAATTCTCAGGGATGGTCCGCAAGAAATACGTGCAGGTCGGCAACGCCGTGCCTTTGGGGCTGGGCGAGGCCATCGGGCATGCGATCCGGAAAGCGATGCGGTCAAGGAAGAAGCGGGGCCACACTGGGCAGGTGGAGTGCTGGAACACAGACCTGCTTGCGAAACTGAGCCGCCGGCCCCGCACGATCGTCAACCCTCCCCGGATGCGTGGGGATACAGAGGAAGAGACGATCAGCGACTGGCTCGACGACAGACCGCGTATGCGTAATGATGCGATGAGCTATGTGGCGCCGGAGTTGGCCGACGAACTCCAACGTCTTATGAACGACACTGTTCGGAAAGACCGGAACGGAAATGCAGAGAAGAAGCGCGTCAACACGAAACCATCGGCGAAGGGCCGTCAGGATCACGGAAAGGCTGAAGTCTTTCTACGGCTCGCCGCGGCTGAATAACAAGGACGACCCGCTGGATGAACTCTACTTCATCCTGCTGTCGCAGATGACCACAAGTCCAAGTTACGAACGTGTTTTCGAACGATTGCGGCAGTCACTAGGTTCTTGGGACGACCTGCTAGCCATTTCCAGATCCGACCTAGGGGATATCATCGCTGATGCAGGTCTCGTCAATCAGAAGGCACCTCGGTTCATCTCGATCGCGCGGAAGCTCAAGGCTGATTTTCGCTGCGTGACGCTTGCGCCCTTGGCTTCCTGCGATGATCAGGCTGCGGAAGCCTATTTAACATCGCTCCCCGGCGTCGGCACCAAGACTGCTAAGTGTGTTATGATGTACGCGATGGGGCGTGCAGTTCTGCCCATCGACACGCATGTAGCGCGGATAGCGATGCGCCTCGGACTGCTTGACGGCGACACGCCTTCCGGGCGACGGCATGCTGCGCTGGAAGCCGTCATCCCGCCTGCGCACCGCTACGACTTCCACGTGAATGCAGTAGCGCACGGGAGAGCCATCTGTCGCGCCCGGTTCCCGAGATGTGACGTGTGTCAACTCAGATCTCTTTGCAGCACGGGAAGCATAGACAATGGAATCGTGCGTGACTAAGTGCATCTTTGGTTCCACGTATCCGGATCGGTCCGGTTTGAATTGGCCGACGAATTTTGGCAAGGGTCGGTCTTCACAAGATGCCTGAGTTCTGGTGGGTCAATCACAATCAAACAGCCCGCCAGGAGATCGAAGGGCAATACCTTTGGTCTCCGAAGACCGAGAGGAGCGGAGCGCGTAGTGAGTTCTACAACAATATGAGACGCGCTTCCCCCGGTGATCTGGTCTTGTCATACGCTGGGCAGATGATCCGGTATGTAGGGCGGGTCACCGAGTTCGCCTTTGCTGCCTTCAAGCCGACCGAGTTTGGCGCGGCTGGTGCATACTGGAACAACGAGGGGTGGCTTCTCCCGGTGTTCTGGACATCTCTGACGCCTCCAGTCAGACCGCGAGATCTGTTGGAAGTGTTAGGGCCACTCTTACCGGAGAAATATTCTCCGATCAATCCGAGGTCGGGCGCAGGCAACCAAAAGGCATACTTAGCAAGAATCCCGGAGTCGGTATTCGATGTTATTTTAGCGAATGTTGAATATGATGACAACATGCTTGTTGATGGCGGCTCCAATAGTCTTACATACTACGCAGTTTCGGAGTCGTTAGACGATGTTGTTGAGGAGAGGATTTCAACTGATCCCAGTATCGAGTCCACTACTAGGGAGAGTTTGATCCAGGCGAGGAGAGGACAAGGCAAGTTCCGCGCACGTGTGCAGGCTGTCGATGGATCGTGTCGTATGACCGGGATTAGCAACCCTTCTCTTCTGATCGCAAGCCATATCAAGCCGTGGCGAGTCTGTGAGTCGTCCGAGGAACGTCTGGACGGTATGAACGGTCTCATGCTTACGCCCGATGCAGATCTCTTGTTCGACCGAGGCTTTATTAGCTTCGAGGATAGGGGTGATGTTCTCGTCTCGCCCCGAGTCGATCGAGAAGACCTCCGCCGTCTTGGGTTCGAACAACTCGTCTGGGAGCAATTCGGATATGCGGAAAGCCCTGATGTTTGGCAAACGCGTGGTTTTGAATTCCTTCAGCACAGGTACTTGGCCTATCACAGGTCAGAGATATTCGTTGCGTAATATGGGAAGACGCTGCGATATCTGATTGGCGTTGTCATGTGGGGTAGAGGTGGTCGTTACCCCGCTGCGCCGCTACATTTCCCATCCGAACAGGATCGCTCACAGTTGTGTGGTATGCAGTACGCGGACTCTTGGTTATACGAACTGCTTGATGGAGTCGCTGTCCCGGCAGACAGAGGCCGTGGATTCTGTGCAGCACAGGCGATCTAGGTGAGCGCGGCGTTGAGGGAGAGGACGGCTATCCCACCTGCAATCCTGTTTGCGCTAACCGCATCCGCAATCGTTTGAAGTGCTGATAACCAGCCAGTCGTATGTTGAATTGGGTGACATACGCAGACAAGGTCGGGGCGCGTACGTGGTCGCGGGCGTATCAGCCAATACATGTAGGTCTCGATTCGGGCAATGGTCCTGAGGCCATTCGCATTCTCAGAATGCTTGGCTTCGCCAACGAATACTGAACCGCTCGAAATCGACACCCGGAAGACGTCGGGGGCACACCATGCGGGAAGGGCAAGATGGCTGTATAGCCGGCGGGTGTTGCGACGGTCTCCAACGTCGTTCGACGCGCTTCATGCTGTCGACTGGGAACGTGCCGATAACCTGTATCCACGCGGCGACGAGTCATTTTCAAGTCGATCCATCCAACAGGAGTCCTGCTAGTCGAACGTCCGCAAGAAACGATTCGCGCGTTACCGGCGCTTGGATTTGATCGCCTAGCAGAGATTGAGCGGCCGCCTCTTTGGAGATCAGTCGGTCGTATTCCTGGACTTCAAGGGACTCCTCACAAAGGATTACAAGGTACTCAACGTCGCGGTTCTGACCTCGTCGATGGATGCGGTCGAGGCTCTGGAGATAGTGGGCGGCTTGGTTCGAGAATGACTCGTACACCGCAAACCGTGCGCGGTGGAGAGTCAGACCGGCACCCGCCGCAGCTGGATTTGCCACCAGCAACATAGCTTCGTCACTCTGCTGGAAGCACCGCACAACATCCCGCCGTACGTCAATGTCGGAGACCTTGCCATCATAGCGGAGCGCGCCATAGCGACTGTAGCGCGCTACGATTGCGGAGATCGACTGTGTATAGAAGGACCATAGGACCACCTTCTCTCCTTGCTGTTCGATGAGTTCATGGAGCAACTTGTCGAGCGCCAGGAGCTTCGCCGGTGTCTCCTCATATCCTTCCGCGATTACGGCGGGGTTCGAGCAGACCTGCAGTAGCGCTGCGCGACGGGCAAAGAAGCTTGTTAACTGACGCTTGAATTCGTCATCGGAGGTGGCTTCGAGGTCGAGGACCAGGTTCTTCAACGCAGCTTCATAGATCCGGCGTTGGACAGGCTCCATCTGGACATAGACTCGGTGGAACTTCTTTTCTGGCAGGTCGGGGAGCACGGCTGCCTTCAAATGACGGACCACCATACCCCTCTCGTTGATGGCGCGTTGCACCACGGGCGCCGCTGCACCTCGATCCTCCGGGATTTCCATGCCCTCGAATGTGAAACCGAAATCCACCAGGTTGAACTGTTGGATCAGATCGTGTGGGGCGTTGGGTGCCGGTGTCCCGCAGAGGACAAACGCCCTATCACACCATTCCCGTAGCCGACGTAGAGCACGAGTCCGCTTCGCGTCGAGTGACTTGATGAAGAACGACTCATCCACCGCGAGGACTCTCCGTCCTCTCTCGGCGCGTAGAATTGCCTTCAGCTCGGCCTCCATCGCCACGGCGGTTTCGAAGTTGGTGACGAGAACGTCGGCATCGCTGTTGAGGGCATTGCGCTTTTCGCGGGCGGAGCCAGACACGACCGCCACTTTGTAGATGTCGCCCCGGAACCGTGCGAAGTCCGTGGGCCACTCCGGGACCATGCTCTTCGGTGCGACGATCAGTGCTGAATCAGCTTGGTCACGGGCGACGAGCAGGTCAAAAGCGAAGATGAAGGTGACTGTCTTGCCTGCGCCCTGCTCGTCGAACACACACAGCCCTAGTCCCTGGGCCATCGTCATGGCGGCGACGTTGACGATTTGGTGGGGATCGAGCACGTCTAGGCCAGCACTGTCCCGAATGTGTTCTGCTGCGACCTCTGGTCCGCCAGCTTTGATGTCGTGGAGGTCTGTCAGCAAATGAGGGCACCTTAGACAGGCGCGTTGGCGATTCGTGACGAACCGTTCGGAATCTGCATTTAGGAGGAACTCGATGCCCTGTACCCGATCGAACACGTGCGGGGCATCGGCAGCGGAGATGCGCACGCCGTCCGCCGAGCGCTTCGGAATCGCCGAGTCCGGCAGTGCCTGCTTCAGAAGGCGGACCAGCTCGGAACTCTGACCCGGGT
>JAJDWM010000195.1 GCA_022825595.1 Bryobacterales bacterium
ATGTGGAAACCGGTTGCGAAGCGCGTCCACTCGAGCCTGTCGAGGTCGGCGTCCACGCCGTCTACGATCCAAACGTCGCCCGACCAGGTGGCCACGGCCGCGCGGTCATCGTCGAAGAACGCGAAGTCTGTGGGGCGGAGCCACGACTTCCACGGGTTGTCGAACGGCAGCGTGATCTCATCGACGGCCCATGCGCCGCCTTCGCGTCCCAGCCGCCCTTGCGTGACGATCGTTTCGCGGTACACCCGTGGGCCTCCGCGCGTGTAGGGTTCTAGGCGCTCCGTGCGGGGGGCGTCCCGCATTGCGCCCGCGAATGCGCCCAAGCGGCGATCGGGCAGGGCGGCGTAGAAGAGCGTGAACCTCTGGGTCTCGCCTGATCTCGGGATCCGAAGGCGCACCTCTCCTGCGGTGTCGAGGTCCCAGCGCGCCCGTTTTGGCAGGCCGGCGACCGCGATTGCGGTGGGAGCGTCTCCAGGGATGTGGACCATGTGTTCCAACGCCGGCCCGCGTCCGGGAGCGAGCCGCCGTATCGAGAGATGCCGTGCCTCGCGCTCGCCGGTAGCCGCTACCGCAAGCGACAAGTCCTCGCGCGAAGGTCCTATCTCGATGGTGCGGGTGAGGGCATCAACGCCCCATCCCGAGTGCATCCCGGCCATCTCAAGCACCCTGGTGGCTCCCACCCGGTACTCCAGCACCACCTTGCCCCCGGACATGTAGCGGCCTGCGTAGCGCGCCCAGTTGGCTGGGAGGGGGCCGAAGGGTTCTTCGCGCGGATCCTCGAAGCTCCCGTCCCGGGCCCATCCCGGGTTCACCGAGGTCTCGAAGACCGGCTCGCCGTCCAGATAGGGGTGGGGTCCGTGCTTCCAGTCGTAGACCGTTCCCGTGAGGACGTACTGGGGACCGTTCCAGCCGGCCGCCATGCGCAGCAGTTCGGTGTCGAAAATCATGCCGGCGCGGCGCTCAGGGGCCAGCATGATGGCGTGCGAGCGGTAGCTCACGTTGTCGCCGGAGTCCTTATCGGCGCGCGGGTCCTCCGGCTCCCTCACGGTGACGCTGGCCGAGATTACCGGCCCGTAGTCCATGTGGAGCCAAGGCTCGTCGTGGCGCAGCGTGCTGTCGTCGAAGCGGCTTGCCGAAAAAGGGGCGCCTTGGTCGATCCATGCCCGCAGGATGCCGATCTCCCGGTCGCTGAGGCGTCCGCCCGTCGGGGGCATCAGAAGGTTCTCCTCCATGCCCGCGACCAGATGGATCAGGCGGCTGTTGGCGCTGTCTCCGGCAACGAACCCGGCCTTGCCGGAATACCCGCCCCGTTCAGCGGACTTCCTGCGCCAGAGGCTGTAGCCGTTCATTGCCGCCTCGTCCCCGTGGCAGGCGTAGCAGTGCCGCACAAAGATCGGGTCGACATCGCGCATGAAGTCGACCTCGCCTGCGGCCGGTGCCGGCAGTTCCGCAGGACGGGCCGCCTGCGGGAGGGCGAGGACGGCCAGTGCATAGAGCATGCTGTTCAGCACTTGCGAACGGACCATGGCTGTCCGCCCATTGTAGGCAAGCGACTGCGGGGCACTAGACTGGCCCCATGTCTGCATGCATCGACCGGCGCGGCTTCCTCGCATCCGTCGCTGGGTCTGTAGCGGCAGCCGGTTGCGGCCGCCGCCAAGCACGCCCGCCACTGGAGCTCTGGTATCCTCGCCCGGCCGGAAGATGGGTTGAAGCGCTGCCGGTCGGCAATGGGCGCTTGGGTGCGATGGTGCATGGAAGGCCCGCGTCTGAACTAGTCCAGGTCAACGAGGACACCGTCTGGCAGGGGGAGCCGCGAAGCTACGCCAATCGCGGCTCGCGGCGCTGGCTCGGTGAGATCCGATCCCTGCTGAGTTCCGGCGAGCAGGGGCGGGCTGAGGCCCTTGCAATGGATCGGTTCATGAGCGTGCCTCTGCGCCAGATGGCATACCAGCCGTTTGTTGACCTCCTGATCGAGAGAGACGGCGTCGAGGGGCATGCACTCGAGGGCTACCGCCGATCTCTCGACATTGAGCGTGCCCTGGCGCGGGTGGAGTTCTCGGCGGGAGGAGTGCGGCACTTCCAGGAAGTGCTGGCCAGCTTCCCGCGGCAGCTGCTGGCAGTGCACCTTACCGCGGCTGGCGGAGAATTGGCCTTCGCAGCGCGTTTGGCCTCCACGCACGTGGCGGACCCGGTCGAGGAGTTGCGGGACGGGCTTGCCTTGCGGGGCCGCGTCCGTGACGGGGCCATCCGCTTCGAGGCCCGGTTGGCGGTAGTCGCGGAAGGTGATCTCAGGTTGAGCGGAGGAGCAGTCCGAGTGCGCGGCGCGCGGCGTGCCACGCTCCTGCTCGCAGGCGCCACGAATCTCGTCAACTTCCGCGACGTCTCGGCCGACCCTGCCGCGCGCAATGTGGCGACTCTGGGCGATGCCATTGAATTGCCTTTCGACGCGCTGCGTACGGAGCACGTCGTCAGTCATCGCGAGCTGTTCGACCGGGTGCACCTAGACCTCGGGCGGACGGCGGCGGCCCGCGAGCCGACCGACTTGCGCGTCGAGCGGTTCGGCGCCCGGGACGATCCGCAGCTGGTCGCGCTGTTGTTCCAGTACGGGCGCTACCTCTTAATCAGCTGTAGCCGCGGCGATTGCCAGCCGGCAAACCTCCAAGGACTGTGGAACGACCGCGGCGACCCGCCTTGGGACAGCAAGTACACGGTCAACATCAACACCCAGATGAACTACTGGCCTGCCGAGACGACGGGCCTCTCCGAGACCCATGGGCCCCTGTTCGCTGCCCTGCGCGAGGTCGCCGCGTCGGGAGCCGAGACGGCTCGCGAGCATTACGGCGCCAATGGATGGGTCCTGCACCACAACTTCGACCTCTGGCGCGGGACGGCGCCAATCAACCACTCAAACCATGGCATTTGGCCGACGGGCGGGGCGTGGCTTTGCCAGCACCTGTGGCAGCACTACCTCTTCAGCGGGGATGGAGACTTTCTCCGGACCGAGGCCTATCCATTGATGCGAGGGGCGTGCGAGTTCTTTCTGGACACGCTTGTCGAATCGCCGCACGGGGCATGGCTGATCTCCGGGCCGAGCAATTCGCCAGAAAATGGCGGCCTTGTGATGGGGCCCACCATGGACCATCAGATCATCCGAAACCTCTTCGGCAACACGGTCGCTGCCGCAGAAGTCCTCCAATTGGACGACGGGTTCCGGCGGCGGCTCTCCGCTGTCAGGGAACGCATCGCTCCGAATCAGGTCGGCCGGCTCGGCCAGCTGCAGGAATGGATCGCGGACATGGACGACCCCGAGAATAAGCACCGGCACGTGTCGCACCTGTTCGGCCTGCACCCCGGCGTCGAAATCACGCCCTTTGGCACACCAGACCTGTTTTCGGCGGCGCGCACTTCGCTGGAGATGCGTGGCGATGGCACGACCGGCTGGTCCATGGGGTGGAAGGTCAACCTCTGGGCGCGTTTGCTGGACGGCGACCGCGCGTTCAAGATCTTGGAGGGGCTGTTGGCTCCCGTCCCGGACAGCGCTGCACCTGCGCCGGACGGTAGGAGGGGCGGCCTGTATCCCAACCTGTTCGATGCCCATCCCCCGTTCCAGATCGACGGAAACTTTGGTGCGACGGCGGGGATCGCCGAGATGCTGCTGCAGAGCCACGACCCTCACGGCACGCCGCTCGGCTCAGGTGCTGTGCAGTCTGGGGCCGCCGGCTTCCTGCACCTGCTGCCGGCGCTGCCTGCAAGGCTGGCTAGCGGTCGCGTCGCAGGCCTGCGGGCCCGCGGCGGGTTCACCGTGGACCTAGAGTGGAGGGACAGGGGCCTGGTCCAGGCCAGCATCGAGTCGCGACTCGGCCTGCCCCTCACCGTGCGTTACAGGGGTACGGAGATGCGAGTCGAGCTTGCAGCCGGCCGAATGCTCCGGCTCAACTCGGAGGACTTTCCGGCCTCAGCACCGACCTGACATCCGGCAAGGCCCTGCCCAAGGTCCCGGCGCCAGACCGACCGGCGCAGATGGGAAGAGGCTTCCCTTGACTGCCCGATCCCCGGGGCAGGCCGACTTTCCCTCGATGCGGACCCTCCTGCCGCTGGCAGGCTTTCCGCCCGAAATGGTGTACGGTGAGCGAGTGCACGAGGATCGCTGGCCGGGGAGCGTGCTTCGGCGCTGGCTCCCGGGCTGGCTGCGGCGTGATCGCGTGGTGTCGCTCGCAGCCATGCTGGTGGGGGGCAGCTTGGCTGCTGGGCTCCCGACGGCCGCCCAGTTTGACCTTGAAGATCTGGAGTTCGTCGAGGTCACTCGAGGCATCGACGGCACGACTTCAATTGCGCATGCCGGAGACGGCTCCGGCCGCCTGTTTCTGACGGAGCAGGCTGGGACGATCCGAATCCACGACGGCCACGCCCTTGTTGCGACGCCATTCCTCGATATTCGCGACCGTGTCGCGGCTGGTGGCGAGCGAGGACTGCTGAGCGTCGCGTTCCACCCCGAGTACGCCCTCAACGGCCGCTTCTTCGTGTACTACACCGATCTCGGAGGGAACACCGTCGTCTCCCAGTTCCAGGTCACCGCAGATCCCAACACCGCGGATGCCGGGTCTGAGGCGGTCTATTTCCGGGCGACGCAGCCGTGGCGCAACCATAACGGTGGCCAGTTGCAGTTCGGGCCGGACGGATACCTCTACATCGGGCTCGGGGACGGTGGGAGGGCGGGTGACCCGCTGGACGCCGGCCAGGACCTCGGGAGCCCGCTGGGGAAGCTGCTGCGGGTCGACGTGGACAGGGGAGCACCGGCAATCGCGGCGCCATCGAACCCGTTCGTCTCAACACCGGGTGCGCTTGCCGAGATCTGGGCCTACGGCCTCCGCAACCCGTGGCGGTTCAGCTTTGATCGGCTGACCGGAGACCTGTTCATCGCCGACGTTGGCCAGAACGCAGCGGAGGAGATCTCGTTCCAGCCGGCGGCTAGCACGGGGGGCGAAAACTACGGATGGCGCCTCATGGAAGGCTCCCTCTGCTTCCGTCCGACTTCGGGGTGCAACGACGGTTCGCTTGTTCTTCCGATCTTGGAGTACGGCCATCTGGAAGGCAATTGCGGTGCATCCGTGACAGGGGGGTACCGCTACAGAGGGGACATGTTCCCGGAGATGTCTGGCCTGTACTTTTTCGCCGACTACTGCACGGGCAACTTCTACGGCGGTCAGGAAGGAGAGTCGGGATGGACCATTGTCGGGCCCCGCCAGACTTCCTTTCAGATCCGCACGTTCGGGGAGGACGAGCAGGGAGAGCTCTACTTCGCGGGACCGTCCGTTCTCTACAGGCTGGAAGTGTCGCGGCCGCCTCCACAGGTGTCGAGCCTCGGAGCCGTCAACGCTGCAACCCTGGAAGCAGGGGCAGGGCTTGCTCCTGGCAGCCTCGCCACGGTGTTCGGGACTGGGCTCGCTCTCCGCACGGCCGCTGCCAGGGGCTCCCAGCTGCCATTGGGCCTCGGCGGAGGTTCCGTCGTATTCGGCAGTACTCACGTGGCACCGCAGGTGTTCGCTTCTCCGGGGCAGCGCAACTTCCAAGTCCCTTGGGAGCTAGCCGGGCTCTCGAGCGCGAGCCTCACTGTGAAGGTCGGCGATGTGGCCGGCCCCGCTGTCCCCGTCGCACTCGTCGACATTGCCCCCGGGGTTTTTACCCTCGGAGGTTCCGACCAAGCTTTTGCCCTCGTCGGGTCAACCGGCCTCTTGGCCGGCCCGTCCGGCCTCTCTGGCGGCGCCCGTCCGGCCGCGGCGGGCGAAACCGTGCACATCTTCGCCACGGGGCTCGGGCCGGTGACGAACGGGCCCCCCACCGGTATCGCGGCCCTCTCGGTGCCGGCGTCTGAGGTGGAAGCGGATGTGCTGGCCGAGGTCGGGGGCGCATCGGCGCCCGTGGTCTTCGCTGGATTGGTTCCCGGCTTTGCGGGGCTCTACCTAGTGACCATAGAAGTCCCGGCGGCAGCGCCATCCGGCCGTGCGGTAGCCGTAGTAGTCCGCGTCGGAGGCAGACTGTCGAACACAGCAAATATTGCCGTCGCGACCCGTGTCCCGGCACAGCCCGGCAATCCGTGAATTCCCCTCCGGGCATCCGCCAGCTTGGCACCTATACTAAGTCTGGCTCAGCGGCGGTCGCGATGGCCGTCACGCTGTCCGGGACACAGGTAATGCGGGTCAACAGGATCGGTCTGCTGCTTGCTGCGGCGCTATTCGTCGGCCTAGTTGCTCCCATGTGGGTCGACACTGCGAGTGGCCAGCGCCGGAGGGTCAGCAAGCTGCGGCTCGGAACGGTTGCACCAAAGAACAGCGTCTATCACGAGAAGCTGCTCGAGATGCGCGACCGCTGGCGCGAGATTTCGGGCGGAGCCGTGGATCTGGCTGTCTATCCGGGAGGCGTCGCCGGGGACGAAGTCACCATGCTGCGCAAGATCCGCGCCGGGCAGATGCAAGCCGCATTGATCTCCGGCAGCGGCATGTCCTTCCTCGACGAGGGCATCAGCGCCCTGCAGGTTCCACTGATGTTCCAGTCTCTCGAGGAGTTTGACTACGTTCTGCGAAAGGTCGCCCCCACCTTGGAGCGACGATTGCGGGAGAAGGGCTTTTCCGTTCTCGGCTGGGGCGACGCGGGCTGGGCGTACTTCTTCTCGGTTCGCGAGTTTCGCACTCCTGAGGACTTGCGCGGCCTGAAGCTGTACACGTCCAAGGGCGACGACGACATGCTCCGGCTGTACGACGAGTTCGGTTTCCGCGCTGTCCCGCTGGACTTCACCGAGTTGCAGACCAATCTTGAGACGGGGCTGGTGGACGTGTTCGCCGTGCCTCCGCTGATTGCCGCCGGCTACCAGTGGTTCGGGTCAGCCCCCTACATGCTCGACTTGCGGTTTGTGCCGATCGTCGGCGGACTGCTCGTTGCCCAAGAGTCGTGGGATGCGATCCCGGAAGACCAGCAGGCTGAGATGAAGAGGGTTGCCAATGAGATGACAGAAGTGATCGCGTCGTCCGTCCGCGAGCAGGAGGAGGCCGCAATTCGGGAAATGGGAAAGTACGGCCTGAAGGTGGTGAAGCTCGGTGAGGCCGGCCTGCTGGAGTGGCGGCAGGAGATAGACGCTGCGTTCCCGGGCCTGCGCGATCGTTACGCCCCCGGCGAGATGCTTGATGAAGTCGTCCGTCTGCGGGCCGAATACCGCGCCCGATGATGCTCCACCGGGCCGCCGCAGCCAAGCGAGGAACCGGGGTGTCGGTGCTGACGCGCCGCCAGTTGCTGGCGGCGGCATCCGCCACGCCGCTGGCCGCCGCCGCATCGCCCGCACCTGTGTTGTGCCTGTTCACGAAGCACCTGCCCCACTTGGGGTACAAGGAACTGGCGTCGACGCTGCACTCGATGGGCTTTGCGGGTGCGGATCTCACGGCCCGGCCGCGCGGGCACGTGCTCCCAGAGAATGTCGAGCGCGACTTGCCGAGGGCGTACGAGGCTCTGGCGGCAGAGGGCGTTGCACTACCAATGATCACCACCGGCCTGCTTTCCAGCCGAGATCCGGCCGCCCGGACGACGCTCTACACAGCCGCCAGGCTCGGCGTGCCCTTTTTCAAGCTCGGCTACTTCCGCTATCGCGGCTACGACGGCTTCGACGAGCGCCTGGCGCGGGTCAAGGCTGACGTCGAGAGCTTGGCGGCGATTGCCTCGCATGCAGGCATCACGGGTGGTTTCCACAACCATTCCGGCGATTACGTCGGCAGCGCCCTCTGGGACCACTGGTGGATCCTGAGGGACACGAATCCGGACCACGTCGGGTTCTATTTCGACCCGTGCCACGCAACCATCGAGGGTGGCTCGGCCGGCTGGGAGATCGGCTTCCACCGGCTCCAGCCGCACGTCAGGATGGTCGCCTGCAAGGACTTCCGGTGGGAGCGCGGCCAGGGGGGCCGCTGGCGCCCGCGGATGTGTCCGCTCGGTGAGGGCATGGTCGACTACCCTCGATTCTTCGAGCTACTTGCCGCAAGCGGCTTCAGCGGCCCGATCTCGCTCCACGTGGAGTACCCCATCGACGCCCCGACCGAGGCCCAGCGAGTCGACCGTGAGATGCAGGCGATTGAGCGCGACTTCGCGCGCCTGCGCGGGTTCTTCGAGGGAGCGTACGGTCGGGCCTAGCTCAGCCGGAACTTCTCTGGGTGCAGCGAGGCATCGCCTTTCACCGTCAGCGATGCGCCGGCGGCCACCTCAAGGTCGCGAAGGTGGGAACTGGCCCTGCGTTTGAGGGATCTGGCCACTTCCGGATGTACCCTCAGGGTCATTTCCCGCCCGTCTTGCCCTTTGCTGGGCTTGCGGGAGTTCCCGCCCTTGCGGCTCACCGCCGAGAAGACCTCCGAGAGCACGGTTTCAGACGACTTGACTGTGCCCGCACCCGAGCACGCAGGACACGGCACGCACATGGCCCGTTCCAGTGATTGGCGGGCCGACTTGCGGGTGATGACCACCATCCCGAAGTCATTGAACGGCAGCAGCCGCGACGGCGACTTCATCTTCCTGAGTGCATCCTGCATGACCTGGTGCACCTTTTGGCGGTTCTTGCGGTTCTCCATGTCGATGAAGTCGACCACGATGATCCCGCCCAGATCCCTCAGCCGCAGCTGGCGGGCCACCTCTTCGGCCGCCTCCAGGTTCGTCTTCAGGACGGTGTCCTCGAGCCGGTCCGACTGCCCCACGTATCGCCCGGTGTTGACATCGATCGCCACGAGAGCCTCGGTCTGGTTGATCACGAGGTATCCGCCCGACTTGAGCCAGACCTTAGGCC
>JAJDWM010000568.1 GCA_022825595.1 Bryobacterales bacterium
ATCGAGTGCGGGGCCCAGTGCACCGGGGGCAACTGTTCCCTCGACTGGCAGTACATCCCAGACCTGGCCGACATCGGGTTTCCCGTGGTGGAGGCCCGGCCGAGCGGCGACTTCGTGGTGACGAAGCAACCCGGGACCGGAGGACGCGTCACAGTGCCGGACGTGAAGGAGCAGCTTTTGTATGAGCTGGGCGATCCCACGCGCTACCTCACCCCCGATTGCAGGGCCGACTTCACCAGCCTTTCACTTCGACAGGACGGCCAAGACCGGGTCGCAGTCGAGGGAGTCCGGGGCGGCCCTCCCCCGCCGACCCTGAAGGTGTCCGTGTGCTACACGGCCGGGTACCAATCTGTGGGGACGCTGGTGTACAGCTGGCCCGACGCGCTTGCTAAGGCCCGGGCGGCGGAAGCGATGGTACGCCGCCGCTTGGCCGCGCTGGGCCTCAAGTTTGACGAGATTCACGCCGAAGTCCTTGGCGTGGGCGCTTGCCACGGACCGGCCGCCCCGGAGAACCCGGACCCGCCCGAGGTTCAGTTGCGGATGGGCGTGCGGGCCATCTCTCGTAGGCCGGTCGAACGGTTCACGCGGGAGATGATCCCGCTCGTGCTCAACGGTCCCCCGACGGCAACCGGATTCGGAGAGGGCAGGCCCCGCGTCCGCGAGGTTGTGGCCCACCATGCGCTGTTGGTTCCCCGCGAGGACGTTCCGACCAGGGTCGAAGTCTTCGATTCGGAATGAGGGGTCCAAGGGAGGGCTGTTGCCAGCTGCCGCGCGAGCTTGCCCGCCGAGAGACCGGAATCAAATCCTGATCCCCCGCGCCCGTTGCAGGTGCCGCTTGGCATACACTGGTGCCAGTACGCAGCGCCGTGTCCCCGCGCTCAGGCAAGCGCCCAACACGGCGCGATTGTGGAGCGAAACCAATGGGCACAAGATCGTTTACTCTCCTCGTGGCGTTGGCGCTGCTGCCGGTCACCGCCTTCGGCCAGAACGCCATCGGGCGGCTGTCTGGGACGGTGCTCGACCAGAGCCGCGCAGCGATCTTGGGAGCCGAGGTCACGGTTCGGAGCGAGTCGACCGGCACCACGACACGCCTGCTGACCGACCCGAGCGGAGCGTTCGTGGCGGGAGCGCTCGCTCCAGGCTACTACTCCGTTCAGGTCGCCGCTGACGGTTTCCGCACGCACACGGTGGAGGCCCAGAAGGTGGACGTAGCGCGCGAGACGTCTCTGCCCCCAATCGTCCTTGAGATTGGAGTAGCCACCGAGACCGTCGTGGTGGAGGGCGGAATCAGCCAGGTCCAGACCACGAATGCCGAAGTGACCTCGATCGTCACGTCCTCGCAGATCGCGGACCTGCCGCTGATTGGCAGGGATCCGCTCGCGTTCGTTAGCCTCCAGGCGGGCGTGAACTACAACGGAGCGGTCGCCACGACGATTAACGGCCAGCGCACGTCCTTCTCGGTGGTGACGATTGACGGCATCAGCGTCCAGGACAATTTCATCCGCTCAAACGGCCTCGACTACCTCTCGAGCCGCACCCTCATCGACCAAGTGGCCGAGTTTGCCGTGACGTCCCAGAACGGGTCGCCCGCAATCGGCGGGGGGGCGTCGCACGTCAACTTCACCACCCGCGCCGGGGGGCCCGAATTCCACGGGAACGCGTACTGGCACATGCGCAACGACAAGCTTGCCGCTGCGCCTTGGTTCTCGAATCGGCAAGGACTCGAGAAGCCAGAGCTGAGCATCAACCAGTTCGGAGGTTCTGTAGGCGGTCCGGTCGTCAGGAACCGGGCTTTCTTCTTCGTCAACTACGAGTCCCTGATGGACCGGCGCAAGTCCTTGGTCAACACAACAGTGCTTACGGCGGACGCTGCCCGGGGGATCTTCAGCTATGTCGACCTCGGCGGAGCACTCCGCCAAGTGGACATCCTCGACGTCCACGGGCTCCAGGCAGACTCCGCGATGTCCCAAGTGCTTGCCCAGATCCCTGGGCCTTCCGAGATCAACAACTTCGACAGGGGGGACAGCTCGCAGGAACGCCAGCTCAACACGGCCGGGTACCGCTTCCTGACCCGCGACAACGGGGACCGGGAAGCGGTGACGGCACGCGGTGACCTGAACCTGACCCAGCGCAACGCGGCAAGCGTCACTTACAAGTACACCGCCGAGGGCAATGACCGGACAGACTCAACCATTGGAGTTGGCTACTTTGACGCCCCGCCGGTGCGGGACTCCGTCCGGTCCAATTTCCTGTCGGTGGGCTGGCGGACCACGCCCGGGCCCCGCTGGACCAACGAGGCCAGGTTCGGGTTCAACCTCTCCCCCGGCGACTTCCGAAACAGCTCTCCCCCGGAGGGGTACAGGCTGACAGAGACGATCTTCACCAACCCGACCGTCAATTTCGCCGATCAGGGCCGTGCAACCCACACATACACGTACCGCAACGACACGATCGCGCAGATCGGCCGCCACAGCCTCCGCTTCGGGGCCGAGGTCCAGCAGGTGCGGGTCAATTCGTTCAACTACTTCGGCGTTGTGCCGGAAATGGAATTGGGCATCGGGTCTCAGAGCGCCTACCAGCTTCCGGTCTCCGCCTTTCCGGGGGGGATCGCTTCGGCCGACCTGGGCACTGCCCAACGCTTGCTCGCAAGTCTCGCCGGCATCATCTCCAACGCTGAGCAGACCTTCAACGTCCGCGACCGGTCGTCGGGCTTGGTCGCCGGACAGGAGGAACGGCGCAGGTTCCGCTACGACACCGTGGCGGCCTACGGCCAGGACACGTTCCGGCTCAGCCCAAGGTTCACCGTCAATCTAGGGGTCCGCTGGGAGTACCAGGGCCGCATGGACGAGCGTGACGGCCTGATGCTGCAGCCCGTGCAGGCGCACACCACTTACATCGAGACCCTGCTGTCCGATGCGGAACTGGACTTTGCGGGAGGGGCGGCCGGCAGGCCGCTGTGGAGCCCCGACCGCAACAACTTCGGGCCCAACGTTGGGCTGGCTTGGGACGTTTTCGGCGACGGCACGACCGCAGTGAGGGCCGGCTACAGCATCAATTACGTCTATGACGAGCTGATCTTGGCCGCCGACAATGCCACCACGGCGAACGATGGGCTGAGCGGAAACACGGTGCTGCAGAACTTGGACGCCTTCTTGGCGGACGGTCCCGTGCCCATCGATCCCCCCGAGTACGGCATTCCGAGGAATGTCAGCCAGAACCAGCTCGGCAACCCTTTCACCGCAGTCTTCGGCATCGATCCCAAGCTGCGCTCGCCATACGTCCAGCAGTGGAATCTCAGTTTGCAGCGCGACATCGGCTGGAACACAGTTGTTGAGGCCCGCTATCTGGGCAACAAGGGCACCAAGCTCCTGCGCGGTATCGACTACAACCAAGTGATCGTCCGGGAGAACGGCTTTCTGGACGATGTAATCCGGGCCCGCAACAACGGCCTGCTCTCCTTGGATGCCACGGGCAGGTTCAATCCATTCCACAATCCCCGCATCGAGGGCAGCCAAGAGCTGCAGGTGTTCCCCCTCCTGCCGAACGGAGGGTTCCTGCAATTTCCCATCATCCAGGAGTACGTAAGGCGGGGGGAGGCCGGCACGCTGGCCCGCATCTACGTCACCAACGGCCTTGTCGGCGATCAGGTCCGGTTCCGCCCCAACCAGAACACCTTCGTGGCGGACATGGTCACGAACTACTCGAACTCCAGCTACCACGCCCTGCAGCTCGAAGTGCGGCGGCGAGCATCAAGGGGCCTGCAGTTCCAGTCAAACTACTCGTTCTCGAAGGTGCTGACGGACTCAAGCGGGAACCAGGTGCGCTTTGACCCGTTCCTCGACAACGCGCAGCCGTCGCTTGAACGCGCACGGGCCACCTTCGACCTGAACCACGTCGTCAAAGGGAACGTGGTTTGGGAACTGCCGCTCGGATCCAAGGGTCCCCTGCGCCAAGGCTGGACCGTGGCTTCCATCGTGACATGGCAGAGCGGGGCGCCGCTCTCCGTCCTGTCGCGCCGTGGAACGCTGAACCGCGGTGGCCGATCGCGGCAGAACACGGCCAGCACGTCACTCTCGAAGGAGGACCTTGAGCACATCGTCAGGTTCCGCATGACCGACGACGGCCCGTTCATAGTCGCCGCCGGGGCCATAAACCCCCGGGACAACAGCGGCGTTGCCGCGGACGGGATTGAGCCATTCTTAGGGCAGCAGTTCTTCCACCCGGGGCCCGGCGAATTGGGAACGCTTCAGCGTCGGCTGTTCTCCGGACCCAGCGCCCTCGCACTGGACTTCTCGGTGAGCAAGTCGACGCGCATCGGCGAAAAGCACCTGATCAAGGTAGGAGCGCGGATTGAGAACATCCTCAACCACCCGACGTTCTACGCGGCGAGCCAAGTGATAAGTTCGACCCAGTTCGGCCGCGTCAACGAGACGCTGACTGGGCCGCGGCGGATCGAGCTGATGCTGCGGTACGAGTTCTGACCGGACGCCGGGGACAGGCCCTCGGCGGGAAGCGGGCCGCGTGCGTGCGCGCCGGGCCGCTCAGCGGGGTGCGGGAAGCATGTTGCGGATCGCCGAGATCCGCCATCCCGCGTCAGTCAGAAGGCAGACGAACGTGCTCCACATCTTGCGGTCCGGCCGGTCGCCGCTGCCCTTGATCACATAGCGCGCGTCGGCGATCGCGACGCCCTCCGCCGGGAAGCGGACACTCTCCACCGTCAGCGTCCGCTGCCCGGGATTCCGGCTCGAACTCCCGAGCATGCCCTCAACGAGCACGTCGAGGCCCCGCCGCCACACGCCAGAAGACACCAGCTGGTCGGCGTCCAAGGTGAACAGCTTGCGGATCTCCGACGCGTCCCGGGACTCCCTCGCTGCGGCGTAGCGTGCGACCAGACCCCGGACCGCCTCCGAGTCGTCCGCGTCCGCCGCGAGCAGTTCGGCGGCCGGGGTCAGAAACAGGGCGAGGCCAACGATCCCGAAACGGATGCGCGCAGTCATTCGGGACTCGATTCGGTCAATACACCCCGACCGTCACCGATCCGGTTTTCTTGTCCTGGTACGGCCGCACATTGCGCACGCCGTCCCACGGGTACAGATCGATCGGCCGCTCCCGCTCGCAGATGTCCCGCTCCGGGAAGCGGGGCACGAAGAACTCCTTAGTGAGCGTGGTCAGCACGGCGCGGCCCGTCTCCCCGTAGGGCACCACCTCGTCCAGATTGTCCGGGTCGCAGACCTCGAGGACTGCCCGCGGCTGGGGCGGGTAGTAGATGATCGCGTGGTTGTCGGCCGGATCGAACGGCTTGTGGCAGGCCAGCCCCATCAGCGTGTTGCCGTACGTCGCGGCGAAGTAGGCCCCTTCCAGCAGCTCGTCCCTGGCAAAGCGGTGGAACTCCGGCGTCATCTCCGTGCCACCGCAGAACACGCCGGTGATGCCGTAGCGCCGCAGAGAAACGCGCTCGCACAGGCCTTCGAGGAGCTTCGGCGTGGCGAACAGGCAGCGGATGCCAGCATGTGCCTTGAGGATCGTTACGGCCTGGTCGAGGCAGTGCTGACGGTAGCGCTCGGCCTCGTCGTACTGGCCCCGCTTGAGCAGCTTCACCACCCAGCGCGGGTCGAGGTCGACCATGAAGCAGATGCCGCCGCGCACCTGCGCAAGGTGCTCGACCGCCAGGCGCAGGCGGCGCGGGCCCGAAGGCCCAAGGTGCAGCCAGTCCGAGCCCGGAGGGAAAAACTCGTCGGGAAGCGTCTTGGAGAACTCTTGGTAGTCGGTCTGGAAGTCGGATATGTTGATGCGCGACTTGGGTAGGCCGGTTGTGCCTCCCGTCTCGAAGATGTAGATCGGCCTGCCCTCAAGCCCCTTGGGCACCCACCGGCGCACGGGCCCGCCCCGCAGCCACTCGTCCTCGAACGGCGGAAGCAGGCGCAGGTCGCTGAACCCTCCGATGCGCTCCCGGGGGTCCCAGCCTAGGCGGTCGGCCGCAAACTCCAGCCAAAACGGGCTTCCGGTCTGCGGGTCGAAGTGCCAGGCCACGATTTCCCGCACTTGGGCGTCCAGGGCTCTTCTCGCCGCGTCCGCCCTGGCGTCGATCGTCTCCATCTCAGTCCGCCTCGATTGCGTAAAGGTGGGATCGCGTCATGATGAAGAGCGTGCCGTTGGCCGCGACC
>JAJDWM010000449.1 GCA_022825595.1 Bryobacterales bacterium
AGCTTGTGGCCCACAAGTCGCAGGGCCGTCGCGGTGGTTCTGGCGGCCATCATAGGGCTACGTCGGGAACAACCGGCCGAAGCCAAGCGACCGGTCCCGTGCGGGAGAGCGTACCAACAGCGTGCAATGCCCGCAACCCCCCGCCTTGAAATGACCGCTCCCACCGAAGGGTCAAGGTCTCGATTCCTTGGCGGCCCGCATCAGCTCCAAGCGTGCATTAATGAGTCGGGGACGCTGACGAAGCAGGCGCTGCCATGTCTGCGTCTCCAGTTCCGCGCTGCCGCCCTCCCGATGGATCCGGGCAAGCATCCGGTAGCTGGACTCTAGGGAAGGATCAGTACCGATGGCCTCCTCCAGCGCCGAGACGGCCTCCTCAGGTCGGCCGGCCGACAGCAATGCAGCGGCCAAGGTGTTGTGCTGCAGGGCCCCCGCGCGGCCTGTGCTAATCGCCCGTTCGAGCATCCGCCGGCCTTCGCTATTGTTCCCGTTGATCAGCAGCGCTGTTCCCAAAGCATCTAGAAGGGTCACATCTCTCGGGAAATCGGCCAAGACGCCGCGGAGCTGCCGGAGTCCCCGCCGCACCATCTCTAGCGAACCCTGCCTCTGTCCCTGAAGGACGTTGGCCACGCCAAGGTTCCGTCGGCCTAGCGGCCCAACGATCAGCCGCCATGGACGTAGGGCCTCTGGGGCCGGCACTTCTTGCTCGGGAATCGGGTGCCGCGAGATGCGGTGGTCGGTAAATGCGCTGTGTCCGCTGTCATGGGACTGCCGCCGTGACATGTGGCAGGAGGCGCAGCCCCCGCTCAACTCCGAATGTCCATCCGGGAGCGACTGGGCGTGGCACGTGAGGCACCGGGCCGCGAAGTGGTCAAGCGGGTCGGCCGGGGCCTGGTGTGGATCGTGGCACGTGCCGCACCAGAGTTCGTCACCCGATTGCTGGGCACAGCGGCTGAGCGCCAGCTGCTCCACGTGGCTCACGACCTGGAACTTGTCCGGTCCCCTCCCCTGGCGGGAACTCCCGAGGAATACCGACCAGAACTCCTCCAAACGTCTTCCGGGCTCAAATGACGCGAACGACTGTCCGGGGTTTGGGACTCTGACCAGACCACCCAAGTGGCACTGCTCGCAGACACTGTCGCGCTCTCGGTGCGGGGCATGGGCCGGATTGAAGATCGACCCCATGGAGGGTTCGACCAGATGCCGGTCCGACGGACCGTGGCATCGGTCGCACGAAATCGCGGCGGGCTCGGCGATTGGTTCCCGATAGCGGTTTAGGGATCTCGGAACTTGGATCGGACGGCCCGCGTGGCACCACAGGCACTCGGCGGTCACAGGTCTGTCAAAGTCCGGGGCGGCTTCCCACTCCATCCCGGGAGCCATACCCCACCTGCCGTGCTCCGTGTAGTAGGTGAGGGGCGACTGGAACGCTGCGTCCCCAGCCCGAACGATGTACCCGAAGGCAGCGTTGCCGGAACCGATGACGAACTCGACCGGATAGCGGGCGCTGATGCCGGCCCGTTCGATCACCTGAACCAATCCATCGCTTGTGGACGACACCTGAAAGCTGGTGCCTGACAGCCCGTGGCGATACACCCCGGTTGGGTGGTCCGGCCCAGGACTTTGCATGGACCGCCCCATGCCTGTCAGCTGGTAGCTTTCCACAATCCCGGGATGGCACGCCTTGCACTGGCCACCGTCAGAGGCAGAAGCGGTGGCGACCGAAATGGGGAGAGCAAGCCCAAGAACGAGGGTCAGCATCAGCGACCTTCCGCACGGATGCCAGCCTCCGAACCTGACTGGGAAGCGTCCCACACATCGATCTCCGGGTGACCCTCCCCGATTCCTGAGATAGCGATGTGTCATCAAGGATCAGCGACGGGCCGCACTGCCAACACCCCGATTGCCCTCAACGCCCCACAAGTGTAGAACCGGTCCTGCCTGAGGCGAGGACGCTAGGCAGGCCTGCGGCAAGCGTGCGGCTCTGGCGTAGACGGGAGCCGGCGGACTGCTCCGCGGAAAGGACGGGCTCGCTGCCAACCCTCAGGTTGCCGATGGAGCCCGGCGCCAGACGAGCCCGGCGACCAGCAATCCAAGACCGAACTTCGCCATGTCCAACGCGGTGTAGGAATGGTGCAGGCGCCAGAAAGCCTGCTCGACAGCCGGGTGGGCACCGTCATCTGCAAAGTCCATGACTCGGCCCAATCGCACAGTCTCCGGGACCGCGTAGAGCGCCAAGAAGGCCACGATTGCCAGCATCACGGCGAGGAGCGCGACCGAGACTCTACCGGATCCAGCCCGCCAAGCCAGCGCCAGTGCTGCCACCGCGAGCGGAAGCTGCGCCCATCCCCATCCTCTGAAGAAAAGCCGGTTGACTTCCGATGCCTGGTACCTGGCAATCTCGCGCAGAGAACTCGCCTGCAAGCCAGCCGCGGCCTCGGCCATGCCATCATTCTCGGCGGCGGCGATGTGCTCGGCAACCGCGAAACTGCGGATCGCGGTCTGCCACATGAACACCGTGCCGCAGCTCCACGCCCCGAGGGCGAACAGCAGCAAGAGCTCGGCGCGCCTCATTGGGTGGGGGCAACATACTCAGGGGGCGGAGCGCCACCTTCTCCGAAAAAGTACGCCTCCATTTGCTGGATGATCATTTCTTGGGCCTGCAGGGTCGCCGGGTTCAGCCGATACTCATTGATGACCATCTTCAGGTGCTCGGCCCACTGCGCCCACGCCAGCTTCGACACGTTGTCGTAGATCCTGCGTCCTAGGTCTGATTCGAAGGGAACCTCGTCCAGACCGGGCAGCTCACGCTGAAGCTTTACGCAGCGCACCATCCTCTCGGGCATGTCTCAAGCGTAATACAGTTCTGGCCGGGCCGACGAACGCCTGGCAGTGGGCAGGCTCGTGTTCCAGACTCCACGCAACCTGCCGCCGAGCCACGGACTGAAGACGATGAGCACTGCGCACCTATACTTGGTCCGGTGCTTGACGCAAGACTCTTGATCGACCTAGAAGGGCTCCAGATCGCAGTGCGAACGGGCGACATCACAACGATCCCTGCAGACGCTATCGGAAACGCCGCCAATGTGGAGCTGATGGGGGGAGGAGGCGTTGACGGCGCGATACACCGAGCCGGTGGGCCGTCGATCATGGCCGAATTGGACAAGATTCGGGCGAGGATCGGGCGCTGCCCACCGGGAGAGGCCGTTCACACCGGCGCGGGCAGCCTGCCGGCGAAGTGGGTATTGCATGCGGTCGGACCGATCTACCGGGATGGCATGAGCGGTGAGGCTTCAGTCCTGACACGGTGCTATGCGTCCTGCCTCAAACTCGCTGACACGCTTGGAGCGCGCTCGCTGACCTTGCCGGCGATCAGCACGGGAGTCTACGGATACCCGATGGATGATGCTGCAACGGTGGCCACCTCCGCGGTCGTTGCCGCTTCTCGCACGACGCCGGACAATCTGGAGCGGGTTACGTTCGTTCTCTTCGGGACAGAGGCGTTCCGATCGTTCGGTCGGGCAGTGCTGGACGCGCTGGATTGAACGAACGTCTCCTCTAACTTGGGCCCTACGGCCATCTCCGGCGAGAGGCTCCTGAGCGAGCCGCTGGTCTCTCCCAGTACCGGGAGGCCAGCCAGAACGTGGGCACTGGCGACGTGGCGGAATGCTCAGCTCCGGGCCGCTCCAACATGAACTGCAAGCCAATAGTGACCAGTCACAGCCAATAGCGCCTGCTGGCGAGCATCGCCATGATCCTCGCTCGGAGGTCGCTGTGATAGTCTATGCCGGGTTGGATTCCATTCGGTGGCCGACTTAGCGGCACGTCTTGTTCCTAGCCCTTCCGAAGCGTAGTGCGAGGGCGCAACAAGTGCCGGCAGTGGACGTCGACGGACTGACCTTCACCTACCCATCAGGGCCACGTCCCGCTGTGCGGGACTTGCGCTTCCGCATCGACCACGGCGAAGTCTTTGGCTTTCTTGGGCCGAACGGGGCGGGCAAGTCCACCACCCAGAAGCTCCTCATCGGCTTGCTGCGGGGCTACACGGGCACCATCTCAGCGCTGGGTCGCGACCTTGCGGACTGGGGAACGGATTACTACGAGCAGATCGGCGTCTCGTTTGAGATCCCAAACCACTATCTTCGCTTGACCGGATTGGAGAATCTGAGCTACTTCCGGGCCCTTTACCGGGGAAAGACCCGGAGGCCGGAAGCACTGCTCGAGATGGTGGGTCTGGCGGATGATGGAGGGCGCTTCGTTTCCGAGTATTCCAAGGGAATGAAGACGCGCCTCGGGGTTGCGCGTGCCTTGCTCAATGACCCCCGATTGGTCTTTCTGGACGAACCAACCATGGGGCTCGATCCTGTCAGCGGGAGACGCATCAGAAGTCTGATCCGCGAAATGAAGCAAACCGGGCGCACCGTCTTCCTGACTACGCACGACATGACGGTGGCCGATGAGCTGTGCGATCGTGTGGCCTTCATCGTCAACGGTGAGATCGGCATCATCGAATCGCCGAACAAGCTGAAACTGGCACACGGCGCGCGAAAGGTCGCCGTGGAGCACACAAACGACGGCATTCCCGGGCGATCCGAGTTCCCGCTTGACGGGATCGGTGCCAACGCCGACTTCCTAGCCTTGCTGCGCGAGGTCAAGATCCATACGATTCACTCGCAGGAAGCGACGCTTGAGGATGTGTTCATCCACGTCACCGGTCGCAGCCTGCACTGAGCCGATGCGCAGACTGGCGGCGACCCTTCGGCTGGATCTCCGGCTGCAGTTGCGGAACGGCTTCTACTACGCGGTGGCATTCGTTCTGGCCTGCTGGTTCGTCCTGCTCACCCGGCTCCCATCCGTCGACTGGGGCTATGTACTGCCGGTCTTCGTGTTCGGCAACTTAGTAATGGTCAACTTCTACTTCCCGGCAGGGCTTGTCCTGCTCGAGAAGGCCGAAGGAAGCCTCGAGGCCCAAGTGGTGACACCGCTCGCGAACTGGGAGTACCTCGTCTCGAAGATGGTAGCGCTCACCACCCTCTCGCTGATTGAGCAGACCATCATTGTCTGGTCGGCGTACGGCTGGGGTTTTGCCGGAGTCCCACTGTTCAGCGGAATCGTCCTCGCTGCATTCCTCTACACGCTGACGGGAATCCTTCTTGTGGTCCGGTACAAATCGATCAACGAATACCTCCTTCCCTCGGTAGTGTTCACGGTAGTTCTTTCGCTTCCGGTCCTGGGCTACTTCGGCCTGTGGGACACATGGCTGCTCTATCTTCATCCCTTCTCGGCGCCACTCGTACTCCTGACTGGTGCATTCGGCCCGATTCCACCGTGGCAATGGGGCTACGGGGTACTCTATTCCGCTGTCTGGACAGGATTGCTCCTGCTGGCCTCCCGGCGAGCCTTCGATCGCTTCATCGTGACCCAGGAGGGAAGCCGCTGATGCCGACGGCACTCGCCGTGGTCCGGGCCCTCGGACCGGTCGACCTCAAGAGCGTTGCAAGAGACAGCCTTCTGCGTTGGCTGATCGCCGTTCCGATCGTCTTCGCCCTTCTATTCCGGTGGGGTACCCCTGCAGTCTCCCACTGGCTTGGTGACCGCTACGGATTCGACCTCACTCCGTACTACCCGCTGCTAACCAGCTTCCTCGTCCTCATGGTCCCGACCATGCTGGGCTCGGTGGTGGGTTTCCTGCTTCTGGATCAGCGGGACGATCGGACTCTCACCGCGTTGCAGGTCACGCCCCTGACGGTCGAGGGATACCTTGTCTACCGCACAGCCATTCCGATGGCCGTCAGCGTGCCCGTGATGATGGCGAGCATAGCGATCGCCGATCTGGTCACAGTCGGTGTTGTCCAGTCGCTCGCCGCTGCCATCCAGGCGGCTCCCGTGACTCCACTCTACGCACTGTTTGTCGGCGCGTTCGCGGCGAACAAGGTACAGGGATTCGCCCTGCTCAAGGGGGCCGGCGTCTTGACCTGGCCACCGATCGTAGCCTGGTTCGTCTCGTCACCGTGGCAACTGGCATTCGGGATCGACCCGTTGTACTGGCCGCTCAAGGTGTTTTGGATGTTGGAGGGCGGCGCGCACTCCGTCTTGCCTTACTTCCTAGGCGGCCTCGCCTACCAGTCGTTCCTCGTTGCCGTCCTGCTGCGCCGCTTCAAGGACGCTATCTCTCGGTAATCCGGAGTGTGCGGCGACTGGGCTCGGGAACTGCCGAGACGACTCGAGAAACGAGAGCCTCGGCGCTATCGCGAAAGGGGGGCTATCGAATGCGGGGGGCAGTGGCCTCTCGGCGACGTTCCGAGCGCCCGCTGTCAGGGCTCCCGCACGTCGTCTTCCGCCACCTCCCGACCTCCCGACCTCCCGACTGCCATCAAGGCCAGATTCGCCAAGCCCCTCTGACACCCTCAACCGGGATGGACAGGCCTATTCCTCGCTACGCGCCGGATTCTGACTTCAGCGCCTGCCCCGCCCCCGTCCAGGCGAGGGGTCAAGGAGTTCCTGTTCTGAGCCAGCAAGTGGCATCGCCACAGGATCGAAGTGCTTGAGGAACTCTACTGGATACCCAGCAAGCCAGACGTGAAGGGCTGGGCAAGCTAAAAGGAGAAGCCGGGAAGCGTGGGGAAGAGGTCTTGCGTAACGACTGTGCCGCGATCCGATTCGAGAGCGGGCTCGTGCCTGGTCCGTCGTTAGTTTCGATTATGTGAGTCCGGCGAGCGCCGAGAGCAGTCCGACCGTACCTGCACCGGCGATGATCCACGCAGCCGGCAAACGGGCCAGAAACAGAGCCGCAGCAGCACAG
>JAJDWM010000232.1 GCA_022825595.1 Bryobacterales bacterium
GCATCAGATTCGACGGTGCAATTCGCTCGAGAATCCCCAGTCCAAGACGGCAACGGCTCCTGTTCGCTAGGAGTCTGACCTGACGACGGGAAGAGGTGTGCATCGAGCCGGAACCAGATCATGACCGGTTGGTCATATGATCTTGGGCACCAACGCCCTGCGATTGGGGGAGAAGTCAGGGAAGTTTGCCCGGTACCACTCAAGGCGCCAAAGGGCGCGCGGGACGAGATTGGCTACTACCCAGAGCGCGAACGCTAGGCTCGGCAGCGACCAGGTCATGAAGCCGAAACCGACCCACTCGACAATCTCGCCGAGCAGGTTTGGACACGCGACGACAGTGAACGGCCATTCATCGGGCAGCACAGGTCGGTCGCCGCTCTGGCGCGACAGGCTGCGAAGCCGGTAGTCGCACCAAACATTCAGAGCCCCGCCGGCCACGACCAGTACCGCGCCGCACACAAACCTAGGGTCCTTCGGCCAATATGCGTCGTAGTCCGCTGCGTGAGCCATGAACCATCCCCAGAGCGAGCCGTTCACAAGATTGAACAGAACGGCCGCAGCGACAGCAGCGCCGGGAATCGTGACATCTCGTCGCTGAACCAGCCACGGCCAGATCAGCACGCGATTCGAGTAATGGAGAATCCAGAGGGTTACGGTGACATTGCCGACCCAATGTATGTTGCCCGAGACCACGTAGATTGTCGGATAGGTCAGCAACGCGGGTAGCTCCATCCAGAACCAGCCCAGTCGGCTAGGGATCCGAGGCCCGAGGCCGACGCCGCCAAGCCGCCCGACCGGATCCCACCGATTCAGGCCGGCCAGAAGCACCGGTGCGCTCAATGCTGCCCAGAAGAGGCAGATCGCCGACAAGAGGCTGTCTTCGCTCATCCAACCCGCGCCGCCGGCTAAGACCGCAGTCGTCGATACCCACCCGACACAGGCCAGATGGCAGCGAGCGCGGCCATCCTAGCATCAAATCGGCCGAACCGGGCCTGGTGAGTCGGGCGACGGAATGCCATGGCTTCAGCACCAGCGGACCAGTTTCGGCCGGTCCATCGAGCTTCAGAGAATTAGAGGCTGGGGATTGGCAATCGCCTGTCAACTCACCAAGTCACCTGCATCTTGCGGCCCTGCGGCGGGACGATGATCGATGCGCCGCTCAGCAGGAAAGGTTGCCATTGAAGCATGGGTCTCCGTGCCGTTCTCTACGGAGACCCGCCTTCGATTCCAGAAACCGCTCCTGTTGGCGACCGAACTCCTAAGGCCAAGCAATCACCCCGGGCGTTGGGAAATCAATCCCTCTCCTAGTTTCGCTAGCATCACTCTGGGGATTGCGGTCGCGTGGAGCTGTCCGGGACTGAACGGTACGGTCGCCTGTCCACTTCTGCGCGGCTCCAGTGCCCGGGGCCCGGGCATACCCACGGCCAGATCGCGACTCTGGCCGACACCCTGCTGTCCCACTACCGGGGCTCCGCGCCGGAGCTGTACTTCGCGGCCGAGCGCTTGGCGCGGGGCACTTGGGGGCCTTCGTGATGAACTGGCAGTCCCGGGGCAGGGACGTCCCCCTCGGTTAGGACGCGAAGGTAGACCTCGGCGGGGACCGGAAGATTGTGGGGACGCTGTTAGACCTCAGGGACTCTTCGCCCGCCGACCTGCGCCTATTCATCCCGTCCATGGATAGGCAACAGTGTCTATCCGGGAGTTGTCGCCAGAGAGGACTCCGCGGGCGGCTTGCCCCACCCCATTTGCAACGCCGCGAGGGCCGGGACAATCAACATCAGAACGACGGTCGCGACGACGATTCCGAAGCCCAGGGCCGCGGCCATAGGGACCAGAAACCGCGCCTGTAGGCTACGTTCCAGAATGAGGGGTGCCACACCAAGGAATGTGGTGAGCGAGGTCAAGAAGATCGGCCTAAAGCGCGCCTTGGCCCCGCTGACGATCGCTTCCCGCAACGGCATGCCTCCACGCTGCCGCTCGGTGATGAAGTCGATCATGACGATGGCGTCATTGACGACCACGCCGCTGAGCCCCACGGTGCCAAACATGAACATGGCGGTGAGGTCGAAGCCCACCAAGAGTTGGCCCAGATACGCGCCCACCATGCCGAACGGGATCGCGGCCATGACGATGAGCGGCCGGGCGTATGACCGGAAAGGGATTGCCAACAGCGTGTAGATGGCGAGCAGAGACAGGGCGAAGCCGCGGCCAATGGCCCCCATCGACTCGGCCGCTTCGCGCCGCTCGCCTGCGAACGAATAGACGAGGCTGGGATCGCGGCTCGACAGCCCCTGCAGAAACGTGTCGATCTGCTGCGTAGCAGTCTGCGGTGAAAGCGCGGTTGCGTCGAGGTCGGCTGTGACGGTCACGACGCGAGTCCCGTCCTTGCGCCGGATCACATCAGGGGAGTGGGCGAAGCGGACCGACGCGACTTGGCGGAGGGGGACCACGGATCCCTCCGGCGTGTGGACTTGGTACGTCTCCAGATCGGTAACCGCGTTCCGTTCGTAATCGGGAAGGCGAACGTAGACGCGGAGTTCCTGTCTGCCTCGGTGCTGCCTCAGCACCTCCTCTCCGAAGAAGGCGGCTCTGACTTGGCGGGCCAGCTCGTCAAGAGTGATGCCCAGAGTTCGGGCCTCTGGCTTCAAGTCGAGCTGAATCTCCCGGACACCCAGATTGTGGTCCGACTGGACATCGAAGACTCCCGGCCATCCGCGCAGCAGGCCCGCAACGGTGTCGGCGATCGCCCTCAACCGGTCCGGATCCGGATGCGCGAGATCTATATGCACCGGTCGACCGAGGTCCACCAGATTGGCACTGATGGAGA
>JAJDWM010000253.1 GCA_022825595.1 Bryobacterales bacterium
TTGTCATGGATATCCCGGACTTGCTCGAACGTGCCCGCACTCACCTTCCGTGTCAGAATCCGCATGTCATCCCAGTCTTGCCGGCGGTGAGCCCTGAACTTCATTGCCAGGAGCTGCCAGTCCGAAAGGGCGGTCGCCGTCAAGCACCTGCCCTTGTAGGCTGTTCGCTCGCCGCCGTCAGGCCGGGGCGGCATGCCCGGCACGAGCGACGCGTTCAGATTGAGCAAATTCTGGTTGATGCCCATTTCCCTGGCAGTCTCCCGCACCGCAGACGCGAACTCTTCCTGCCTGCCAGCATGCTCGATACGCAGTGCGTCCACGTCCTTTGTCAGACTCGCGCGGCTGCCGTCCAGCAGCAACGGGGCACTCCCGGCCAAGTACACTGCAGCCTGCAAGCTGAGTTTCTGCAGCTTCCGGGCGAGACGCTCGAAGGCCTCGATGATTCTCGGTCTGTCGAGTACGCGGTCGCGCTCCTCCCCAGCCCATAGATCGAGATCCTCGTCGAGATCGCGACCGCTCCAGTTACTCACTGCGATCGAGCGGGACTGGCCCAAGGGTAGGCGGGCGGATTCTCCCACGGCCATTCGGGCAGGTTCCAGGTATTCAGCCAGCCGGGCGTCCAGTGGTACTTCTCGCCCCCGCGAGGGTCGAGCGAGCGGGGGTCGATCAACGTGCCGTGCCGCCGGAAGGCCGGCGGCGAGAACCGCTCCGGATCAACGTCTGACGGCTCGTCCCTCGGCCAGTCCGTTACCAGCCAAGCGGGGACGCAGAACCGCTCCGGCTCGTGCACCCACTCCGGGGGCTCGAGTTCGTGTTCCCATGCGAGATGCTCCGTCACGGCGGCCAGCAGGGCGTCCCAGCGCGTGCCGGTCAGCCTGGGCGGCCGGGCCATCGCCACGATTTGCTCCTCGCGAGGTTGCGCGTGGAAACAGCGTGGCAGATCGCACACCACCATCCTGTAGCGAGTCGAGAAGTCCGGGTACCTCCCGATCACACCGCTGTATGCTGCGGCCTCGAAGTCCGGGTCGAACTCCCTCATACCGCTCGAGGCTCCCTGTGTTCATCGTACCTATCCTCCTGTCTCGTGGGAACCACGCGTAGCTTGGCATGCAGTGGCTGCGAAACTACAGCCCCTTCGATCAGGAAGACATCCGCTCTGAACTGCGCACCAGCATCGAGGGCTGGTGGCCGGCCAGGTGTTGTTCCTTCGCAAGCTCCCGCCGCCGTCCGACCCCGGCCCTGACCACAAGATACAGGTGTCGTTTGTCGCAGTTCGGCACGGATCCCGGCTTCTTGAGCTTCTCCGAACACAACATGTAGGCGCAGGACCTCATCTGCGCCCCTCGGCGCGGAGCCGGTCGGTCACAGCTGTCGGCGCCCAGCACAGCGCCGACACTCCTTCACAGCAATGGCCGGGATCTGAAATTATCGGACACCGAAGCAGGGCTGCCCGGAGCGGGGCCGGCCCCCTCGTTTCGGCGCAACAACCCTCTGCTTCAGCAGAGTCTTTTTACTTTTCGGCCACCCCACCAGTTCCATGGCGACACGGTAGTCTTTGCCGTTGCGGTCCGCCGGCTTCAGGTAGTCCGTCCGGGGCTTTCCATCCCAGAACAGCCTCCATTTAAGGCGGGAGCCGTGGGCGCCGTCCGGTGATCCACGCCTCATGGGAAGACGCAGTGGCGTACGCGGACTGCCTGTCGGTGGAGACAACGACGCGGTATAGCTGAGGATAGGAGATCGGTCGCAACCGTTCGAACTGATATGGCTGCGGCAGCCGCTGGGAGGATGTCCGGAAGGCACCGATCGGCTCGTTCGACGCCAACGCTTGGGAATCGGTGGCGAATTGCAAGGACGACTACGATGGCGCATCGCGACGCGGAGGTGCTCGCACGATGGACTCGGGCTGCGATGCTCGTAGTCGGGCAGCTTTTTGAACAACCACCCGTGTGATCTCCGTTCAGCTAACCGTGGCCCCAGCGCGGCCTGGCGCGGATCGCACAGCGTCGGTTTCTGCGTCGCGAGGCCGCTCCGTGCGCGCTTGGCGATTATCGGACATTGAGGAGGGTGCCCGCCGTTTCTCAATCAGGGTCTCAGGCGTCTCGCTCCGCAGAGAGTGGAACGGCAACGGGCCTCGGAGCTACTCCCCGATCCTCACCAGTCGAATGCCCAAGCTGGAAGAGCGCAGGCCAGGCCTGCCGCTGTTCCGCGCCGACGCCCGGTATTTCTTGACGTAGGACCAGTCGGCCCGGTACACCCGGCTCGTGCCGGAACCAGGGCCCGTGGGATCCGTCACCGAGCCGCCCGGATAGTCCCCGTGCCAATCCTGCACCCACTCGGACACATTCCCCAGCATGTCGTGCAGGCCCCATGCGATCGGCGCCTTCTGCCCTACCGGATCCCCGAGATAGCGCTCCCCCCGTGTCCCCGCCCGCGCCGCGTACTCCCACTCTGCCTCCGTCGGCAGCCGGTACCGGACGGCTCCGTTCTGTGCGTTCAGCCTGCCGATGAATCCCTGCGCGTCATCTCAGGAAACCTGCTCCACCGGACACCCCGTGCAGCGGAAGTGGGTCGGCGGGCCACTTTCGGGGAATGCGCGAGGCCCGCCTTCGGCTCCTATGTTGGTTATGAAGGAAAGCGTCGGCAAGAGCTGCATTGCGGGCGCTTGCAGCGGCAGCCTTCGTGGCGGGTCCAGTGGACTGGCGGTGCACAGAGACCACAGTCGAAGTCTGTGGCCGGTCGGTTCTTGTGGGGTTCTTGGCCCTGTGGCGTTGCGTAGCTCTGAAGGCTGGCCGCGAGGCCGATTGCCCCTGGCAGGCGCGGTGGGCTGGGCGGTTGTGCCGCCGGCCCTGGCCGCACACTCGAGCGATGGTGGCCCGGCGGACCGCTCACTGTCTAGGGAGCGTCCGCCGCGCAGCGGAATCCGAGGTTGTTCAGGGCGGAGTCGGGAGCGGTCATCATGCGGGCCGCCACGCGGTAGCCCGGGCAATAGTTCCCCGAGCAGAGCCAGCTGCCGCCGCGCTGGACCTTTTGGTCCCCAGAGCGGGGGCCCTGCGGGTTGTCCACCGGGGAGCGGCGGAAGTAGTCCGGCGCCTACCAGTCACTGACCCATTCCCAGACATTGCCGGTCATGTCGTAGAGGCCATAGCCGTTGGCGGGGAACTGCTTGACCGGCCCGTGGCTGCCGAAGCCGTCCAGGACGCGGTGCTGGTGGGGGAAGGTGCCCTGCCAGAGGTTGGCCTGGTGGACCCCGCCGGGGATCAGCTCTTCCCCCCAGGCGTAGCGAGCCCCTTCGAGTCCGCCGCGGGCGGCGTACTCGAACTCCGCCTCTGTGGACAACCGGGTGCCCTACCAGTCGCAGTCGGCATTGGCGTCCTCTCAATGGAGGTGCACAACGGAGTAATCCGGCGTCTGCAAAGAGGGCGTACTGGCGGTTCGTGACCTCGTGCTCGTCGGTCGAGAACGGAAGCATAGAGCTAACTTGAGGGGCAGGGTAGATTCGGGTTCAATGGAAAGTGATGGTCGCGGGAACTTCGAAGGGTGCAACGCAGTTCCACTTCTGTTTGCTAGACTTTCTGCAAGTCATGATGATGTCTGATCCTCGGATCTTGGCGGAACTCTTCACTTCGGCCCACCTCGAGACGTTGGCATGGTACGGATGGTCCAAGAGCCTCTCCGCGTCAGTTGACATCCTTGAACGCAAAGGTAGTGTCTCTGCGAGATCTACGATAGCTGATGTCTTGGATGATGCATTTAGAATGCTCTTTCGCGAGTACCCAATCGAATACGTGTACAAGGCGTGCGTACTGAAGCGGAAGCTATTTGGAACGCACAGCCCGAATACAACGGCGCTCTACATGGAGTTTCCGGTAGCGAATGCCAGAGCGGACGTTCTGTTGGTGAACGGAGACGCGAAGGTATTTGAAGTGAAGACGCGGTTTGATGACACAACACGACTCAACACTCAACTACAGGAATACTACCGGTGTTTCCGGTCTGTGACCGTTGTTGTGGAGGAAGACCACTTTGAGCGTTACACTAGAGAGCTTCCAGACCATGTGGGCGTTCTAGCGTTAACCTCTCGGTTTTCGCTTGGTGTCAGGAGGTCGCCTAGGGAAACATCCGAGGCACTTGATCATTCCCAAATGTTCGCCCTCCTACGGCAAAGAGAATACCATGAGGCAATTTCTGATCTTGGCGTGAATCTACCGAGTATCGATCCCGCAATCCGTTACCAAGTCGCGCTGGAGTGTTTCTCGGAACTCCCCGTGGAGAAGGCTTACGATCTGGTCTTGAAGGCTTTGCGCACTCGCCAGCGCACCGAACGCTTGGCGGAACTTTGTAGTAGATTGCCGCCTAGCCTCCACGCTAGCGCGTTTTCGTATCGTCTGCGAAAGCGGGATTGGGAGAACCTAATCGGTGTGCTCTCACGGCCACCAGTTATCACACACGAGGAGACCGAGAATGTACTTTCCGTATCTGAGGGGTAAGCAGTACGAGGTTCTCGCCGTGCGAGAGTCGGGATTTCTTTCAGGCAATCGGATCATCCTTGTGTTCGAGCCAACAACCCTCTTAGGACCGACACCTTATCGGTTTCGGGCCATAGCAACGAACGGAGTGAAGTTCTCGATCATCGTCAATAGCGCAAGTGGAGCGCCGCCGCCGCGACCGTGTTCCACCATTGAAGAGCTCAATAAACTTGAATCAGACTTCCCTGGCGCTGTGCTTCCCGCGTTTGAGATTCGTGCGGGTCAGAACCTTTCAGAAGTAGAGCGCTTTGCCCAGAACTTCAAGCACTGGCAGTGCATTCTGGTTCACCGCAATCACACCCACTCAAGAGACGCGCTCAAGAGATCGCTTAAATCCCTTTCCCGCCCCGCAGTCCAGATCTTGTTGCAAGGAGGTGCTGCTCTCAATGTGGTAATGTCTCTTCCCGCAGTTGGCCGTGTGCTCTTGAGGGATGGATTCACTAGGTGTGCACGGAACGCAGACTATCCAAGGCGAAGCAACTTTGATGATTTGTTGTACACATACCGAAGCCTTGGGTTCGATGGCTTCTCAGATTTCTCCATCGTTGGCGATGTATAGCTCGCGGAGTGGCGGTCCCGCCAAACAAGTCGCAATTCACCTAACTGAGCTTCACCAAGCAGCTATCGTGACGAACCACTTTGTCTCTCAGACGCCACCACAGAGAGGAAACGACGCGGCAAAGTACTTCGACGCCCTCAGTCACTTGATGTTTCATACAGGGGATCCGCCGAAACCCGAGTTCGATACGCAGGGTGTACTCGAGTACCACCGATCCAACTCTCCGAGACACTATTCAGGCCTCGGAAAACTCAAGCAATGGAGTATAATGCATCATATGGAGATTATCGACAGGGAACTCGCGGTCAAGGGTATTTCTAGTTTCGTGTGAGAGTACAAATCGAGGGCCACTCAGGAAAATAGGGGAGAAGGGATCCGAATAGGGTAGTGCGGGGCCGAAAGATATTGACCGGACGTACGTTGAGAGTGAGTTCCGAGAGCATTCGGGCGCGCAGGCAATCCTAAGCACAAGTTATCCATGTTGTGTGTTGGACATGCATTAAGGGAGACTCAGACTCTTCAACGTCAATAGTTCCGACACCTACTGCAGCCGAACTCCGCCGACACTGTTGATGAGAGTCTTGCCCGTTGTAAGCACGTCAATTGCACTCTTTGCGGGCCCCAGTAGATTGACAGTCGGCAGGGATAGTACGCCACCGTCAAATGCGATTTCGTTGAAACTTAACAGAAACATTTGCTCTCGATAGACACCTCCAAGACTCGGTCTCCGCGCAACGTCAAGGGTGTTTGGTGCCGTTACCGGAGTCACATGCACGGCGCGTTCAGACAGAAGACTATAGCTACCTTCTTCGATCAGCAGCGGCTCCCCCTTGTCCAGAATCTTCTTCCTCACTGTGGCGGGACGAAATCTCCACCACCGCTCTCTATCCTTCAACGACTTCCAATCTCTGATGGTTGATCGGTCGATTGAGAACAGCCAGAGAAGATTCGCAACTTCGCCGATCGCACGTGCGTTGGCAAGTGATTCATCGTATTGGCCGATGAATGCAAGTTCCACTCCCGCGTTTCCATTGCTAACAGTACGCCCAAGCAAACGGTGAATGGTGTCTCCTCCGTCCGTCCCCGGACAACCCCGTGCGCAGCAAGCAATCTGGTCGAGGAGTGCTAGTAGTCTGCCTAGGTACTCGTAGCACCTCGGAGCCTTTTTGCCAAGACTAGGAAGCCGACAAAGTGTGGTCATTTTGCATTGGCTTCGGGCGTTTCTGATCAAGGAGAAATATGTTTGATCGTCAAGGCATGTGAGCTTCCCGGATCTTGAGTGTTCATTGGACATTTCAGTTGTCGTTAGCAATCCCTAGTCCTCCAGTCTTAAGCCCGGTACTGCTCATACCTCAACAGTTAGTTGCGCAACATTATGGAGTGTCAATGGCGACCGAGTGAATATCGCGATGCTCGTCGACCGCAAGGAAGAGCACTCCATCCAAGCGTACTTAGTGTACCGTCTTGCTTTGACGCATGTCGTGTCTCCAAGACCATCCTTCCTGAAGAGACTAAGCTTGGCAACTGGCGAATGCAAGGCCTCTGCGGGGTTCAAGCGCCAACACGGGGGGCTTGGCGGCACATCATCCGCTCGATGCGCTCTAAGGGTGATTCTGTATGTGCTACTTGCGAATCCTTGGCGAACATGACGCCACGGTCCGCGACGTGCTTCGTCCCTCTTTCACCTAAGAGGCCCCGATGTTCCTCCGGACAGGCCGCCTTGCCCTTGCCCCCTGTAGGACCAATATTTGGCGGGTCGGAGGTACTCGACGGTATCCCGATCGGGATGCACCGAACATTCCAATGCGAGTCAACCCCCGGCCGGCAGGATTCCTAGTCCACTGGGCACGGGCGCAGGAGTTCAGTGTGAGCCCAATCCAGTCCCTGATCTGCCCTTGCGGTGGCCCAAGCCGGAGCTGACCGTGCGGAGCCGACCCAAGCTCCCTTCCGCGTCAGGCTCTTCATTTGAGGCGAGACTTGCGTCGGCTGGCTGGGCCGTCTAAGGGCAGGGTCCAGGTCGGCCGCGGCGACCCGGCCCGCGCCAAGAATGCGGCGTACCCGACAGCTGAACGGGCTTCAGCAAGGCCACACGCTTGTGCGGGACAGAATAGACCACTGGACTGGGGAGGACAGGGCACCTGGGCCCTACACGGGCCGAGGTCGCGCCCCGACAAGGCACGGCTTCACAGCGAATGTGCCAAACGGGCCTGGGATGGCGTGGGCACTCCCAATGTCCAGTTGCCGGAGCGGGTTAGGGGCCTGACCTCCGCCAGAGAGACTGCCGATCGGCATGTGTGTGACCGGATGGCTTGAGTGGTGGGGCATGCTATGCGGCTGCCGAATGTGCGCGCGCCTCCGGCTCCGCGAAGCCTCGTACAGCGGCGGATGGACACTCGACGGGCCGAGAATGTCCAATCAGGGTACTCTTGTCTGTCCGGAAACGCGCGAGCCTGCCTTCGGTTCTTGGCCGGGAGTGCCGTAGAGTGCCGACGAGGCTGCATTGCTGGCGCTTGCAGCGGCAGGCTTCGTGGTGGGTCCAGAGGACTGGCGCCACGTTGAAGCCGCAATCAAAGTCTGTGGCCGGCTGGTTCTTGTAGAGTTCCTGGCTGTGTGGCGCTAGGGAGTTCTGAAGGCTGAACGCCAGCCACTTGCCGCTGGCGGGGGCGGTAGGGTGGTTAGTCGTTGCGGCGGCAATGGCCGCACACTCGGGCGATGGCGGCCCGGCGGACCGCCGGCTTTCTACGGAGCGTCCGCCGCGCAGCGGAACCCGAGGTTCTTCAGGCCGGAGTCGGGAGCGGTCATCATGCGGGCCGCCACGCGGTAGCCATGACAGTAGTTCTCCGGGCAGAGCCAGCTGTCGCCGCGCTGGACCTTCTGGTCCCCAGAGCGAGGGCCCTGCGGGTTGTCCACAGGGGAGCGGCGGAAGTAGTCCGGCGCGTACCAGTCACTGACCTATTCCCCGACGTTGCCCGTGATGTCGTAGAGGCCATAGCCGTTGGCGAGGAACTCCTTGACCGGCCCGTGGCTGCCGGAGCCTCCAGAGCGCGGTCCTAGTGGGGCGAGGTGCCCTGCTAGAGGTTGGCTTGGTGGACCCCGCCTAGGATTAGCTCTTCCCCCCACGCGTAGCGAGCCCCTTCGAGTCCGCCGCGGGCGGCGTACTCGAACTCCGCCTCTGAGGGCAGGCGCGTTCCCTTCCAGTCGCAATAGGACTTGGCGTCCTCCCAAGAGAGGTGGACTACGGGGTGGTCGGGCATCTCCGTGTGGGAAGAGCCCGGGCCATGCGGATGGCGCCAGTCAGCGCCGTCGCCCTTGGTCCAGCCATTTTGGCGGGGGTCGAAGACGCCGGACCATCCGAGGCGTTCGGACTCCGTAACAAAGCCGGTGGAGTCTGCAAAGAGGGCGTACTGGCCGTTCGTGACTTCTGGATCCGCAGTTAGGCGCTACATCTTAGTCGAGTCCTCCCCAAGATCAAGATTCGGATTGTACTTGAAACTCGGGTAGATACCTCGTCGGAAACGGCCTTTACTGCCCCGGCCCAGCAGGAGGGGAGTACTTGATGAATGCGCGCCCAAGGTGGTTCTCGACGATCTTGACCGCGGATGTCGCGCCAAACGCGTGCGTAGCCGCGTGGAAGACCGAGAGGCTAAGGTCCTGCAACACCTCGTCTTTCTCCAGCGGAAATACGGCAAGCCCTTGTTCCCGGAGCTGGGATCTAGAGATGTGGCGGCTGTGGCTCTTGAACTTGCTGTGGTCAGCCAGCCAGTCAGCGACTGCCGCTGCCCGCTCCGTGGCTTCCCCGGCAGCACCACCCATAGCGAACATATGCTCTCGTAGCCACAGCCGGGTAGAAGGGGGCATTACTGCGCCCCTTCCCCCACAGAACCAAGCGTGCGCGATTAACGCACTTGGTTCCTCACATGGCAGATTCGCGCAATACGCTCCGAACGGCTATCCCCGGCGGTTCCGTGGACGGCTTCCCGGGACTCTGGTTCCCGCACCGTTTCCCCCCCGGGGGCCTGACCATGCGGCACCCCCCTTCCCTCGGGCGGGTCCCAGCGGACCCGGTTCCCCGCCGTCAGCAGTACTATGAAGGCGCTACGACTCCCTGACCTGCTTCCCTTCGGCTTATTGTTTTCGCCAGCCGGTACCACGTGTGACCTGCTTGTTTGTGTTCGCCGAGGCGCTCCCTCCACCCCCCAGGCCGGGGGCGAGGGCCGGGGCCTTGCTGGTAGCCGGGCATCCCAATACGACTCTCTCACGTGGACAGAACAGGGCCTCCCAGGTTTCCTGACGAGCCATCCCGCGGCTATGCGAACGTTCTTTGACCCCGGCCGGCCCGCAGGTGCCTCGCCTGTGACGGTGCCTGCAGTGCTGCCTCCAGTCTGTGAAAGGTGAAGGCGCCGACATTGAGGATTTCGGGGCTCGATAGCGTCGCTTCGCCGCCCGCTGTGTACGCTTCACGACGTGCGTTACCGCACGCCATGCAACACTCGCTTCCGGCTGGTGGGCTGCACCTCTGCCGGGCGGGGGTCGAACCCGCTGGCTCGCTACGAAAGGTTTCAGCTCATAGGCATCCTCCTCTCCAGGACTTCTCCTGGCGCAATCACAGTTCCTGACATGGGCTAACAATCGATGTCGCAGTTTCGGCCGTCAGTCAGGCCAGTCTTGGTGGCGACGAGACCAAGGGACTGGTGCGGCCCTCCGCATTCCATCGCAGGTCTCTCGCAATCCGCTCGACAGCGAGG
>JAJDWM010000678.1 GCA_022825595.1 Bryobacterales bacterium
ACGGCGCTTCGAACGCTACACAGCGATGCACCTGAGAGCCCGGCGGGCCCAACATGAAGCCTTCGGTCGAGATTTCTACCGCCAGACTCGCCGATCCGGACCGTGCACCTACCGTAACAGCGGCCGGTGGAAAATCCGCTACGTCCGCCCACGAGCTAGAGCTGGCTAGCTAGAGCTGGCTGGATACCTCTTGGCTACCGGACGCCGACCCAAAGCTCCTTTACCCCTCTCAGCACGGTGTTGCGAACGTGCGGAGGATCAGCGACCAACTGGATGGTGGGATACCTTTCCAATATCGAGGTGAATGCGATCTCGGCTTCGAGTTCCGCAAGCGAAGCGCCGAGGCAGTAGTGGATCCCGCGCCCGAAGGATAGGTGCGGGCGGCGTTCCCGGCAAATGTCCAGAGAGTCGGGATTCTCGAAGACGGTCGGATCTCGGTTCGCTGCGCCGATCACAGTTAGGATCTTCGTGCCCGACCGGATCAGCCTACCCCCCAATTCGATGTCATGAACCGCCGTTCGTGCATCGATCTGTACGGGGGCGTCGAAACGCAGGAACTCCTGCACTGCTGCGCCCATAAGGTCTGGCTCGGCGCGAAGGCGGCGCATCTGCCACGAATGCTTCAGCAGGGCCAGCATACCGTTGCCGATCAGGTTCTTTGTGGTCTCATTCCCCGCAACGAGCAACAGGTTGAGAGTTCCCCGCAACTCTTCGGGAGAGAGCTTGTCCCGCTCCTCGCGCGCCGCGAGGAGGGCGCTCATGATGTCGTCCCGAGGATCCTGTCTGCGCAACTCCAGCATCCGTCCAAAGTACTCGGAGAGCTGCTGCCGCGCTTGATTTGCCCGGAGTTCCTCGCGACTTGTCACGAACGGGTCTACCGAAGCGGCCAGATCGTCGGACCAAGCTTGGAACTGCTTGGCGTCGTCGCTCGGGATTCCGAGCATCTCGGCCATCACCATGACCGGCAAGGGATGCGCGATCGCCGAGATCAGATCGACGCGCTCCTGGCCGGCGACTTCGTCAAGCAAGCGGTCCGCAATCGCCTGTACGCGCGGCCTGAGTCGCTCCACCGCCGAGTTCGTGAACGCCATAGACACCAGCGACCGAACCCTCGTGTGAGCCGGAGGGTCCAGATTGAGCATGCTGACGGAACGGGCGCTCTCGGGGATCACTGCCTTTTGCTGCATGGAGCTGGAGAAGCGGCCGTGGTCGCGCAGGATCAGGTCGACATCCCGGTAGCGGGTGACGACCCACGCGTCGAGCAAGCGCATGCGATGTACGGGATCTCTCTCGCGCATGCGGGCGTAGAGGGGGTAGGGATCCTCGTTCACCTCCCTAGATCTGGGATGGAAGGAGACCCCGGACTCAAGCCGCTCCCAACCGAGCAAGGCCGGCACAACCACGGGGGCCAGCAATTGGCGGACGGCAACTGCAAGGTCACTCACTGCCTACAGTCTGCCACCAGCGCGCCCACGGCGACCGCGCGAGTCAAGCGGCGGACCAAGAGCTACTCGGTGGTCGGAGCCAGTGTCCCTGATGTCCGCACCGATCATCGCACCCTAAGACTCGCAGAGCGACCGTCTGTCGGGGTCTGTACCGTCACGGCGTTGCGGCGGATGATGCCGCGGAAACCGTCGTCGACCAACGACCAGTCGACGAGATCCACCTTGAACGGAAGATCGGATTCCCCAAGGTCCTCAGCCAATGCCGCCGCAGTATCCAGTGCCAGAGGATCCTCACCCATGATGGCGAGATCAAGGTCAGAGTACTTCTGTGCGGTCCACGTCGCGCGCGAACCGAACACTAGAACCTCGCGATCCGGAACATGCCTTCGGAGGGCGCCTCTGACGATGGCCCAATGGTCCGCTCGGAGATCGATTGCGGGAGTAGGCATGCCTATGCTAGGCGATCCCGCAACCGATCACGTAGATGGGTGACCTCATTGAGGAAGTCCGGAATGTGGCTGACCACGCTAACAGCTATGGCCTCGCTATACGCGTGACTTGTCATGCCCCGCATCGTGCGGTGTCCGCGCCACTCGGGCCACTCGCCCAATAGCAGCCCCTGCTCATTCGCTATACGGACTTGGTCTTGGAACGTCATCTGATCAAACGGAGCTCGGTTGGGAGCCGGAGGCTTCAGGTAGCGCCTCAGCGTCTTGTAGCCGAGCTCATATGTGAATCTAAATCGCAGTATCAGGCCGTCCGGAATCTGAAGATCACCGGGGTCGTCCTGGTAGCGCGCGAGTCCCTCTTCCAGTCGTTCGATCGCTCGCTCAAGCGGCCTGATGTCGGGTCTGGGCTCGTTCATCGCCGTGCAATCTCACTAGAAGCCTACCGCCTTGAGATTCTTCGGCGCTCGCGTGACCGATCCCAGCGGTTCGGTTTGCTGCTCGCAAATGCTGGCCAACCTCGATCTCGTGTGGCTCTCAAATGCCTCGCCGTTTCCCCCTGTCCCGCTGCGGTGACGGAGAGGATCGGCACTTGGCCATGTCCTTGCCGGCGCATTCCCGATTCTGGGCTCTCGAAGCCGAAAACAGCGCAATGACGTCCGACGTTCTTGTTCGTCAAGCGCAAGTCGGGTGGCTCTGTTCGGGGCACCGTGGTCGTTCCTTCCGTGAGTGCCCCGCTCGGGCCGTCCACCATTCAACCTAGCCTTCGCGCAACGACAAACGGGACTCGTCCAAACCACTTGGAGCAGAATACCCTGTCGGAGTCCCTGCACCTAGAATGGAGTGCGATGTTTCGGTCGATGTCCTAGCGAGCGGGCAGACCCCGGAAGGGAACGCCAACGAGGGTCGGGAAAACGACCGAGTGCCGTCGGCTTCGGGCGGTGTCGTGACCTATTCTCGGTGACGGCGGACGACGGTCCACTGGTGCTGGCGCGCGCACGCTCGTAACGTCGGCCAGTTGCCACTCGCCTACTAGACGCACGGCCCTTGCCACCCACGGTTTCGATGAACGACCAAACGCCCAACACACCCTGCCCAAGTCTCGTCCGCCAAGTGGCGCTTCGGGGTTGGTCAGCGATGGCTGCGACAGCGCTGCTGCTTGCTGTGGGATCGATCGGATTCGCGCAGCAGCCGGCCGGCGGCGACGCCAAGGCCGATGCCGACCAGTCGGATCCGGCACCAGAAGCCACTCCCGAGTCAGACGCGGCTAATGCAGCGGGGGGCGGAGCCAACGCCGAACGCACGAACCTCAACCTGTTGGGCCAAGAGGACACCCGTTCGGGGGAAGCACGGCGCAACGAGAACGTCCAGTTCAACCTCGTAGACACCAACACCCTGCAAGAACTGAACATCCGGCTGGGAGCCACGGCGACGATCGTGACAGACTTCCAGCCCGACCGCGACTACTACGGCGCCGAGTACGGTCGGCGCGCCCGACCCGGCCTGCATCTTCCGCCGGCGCGTGGCCAGGGGACGCACGGCAACGTGTTCTGGACGCATGGCAACAGCGCGTTCTCGGCACGCTCATTCTTCCAGTTCGGCGACGTACAGCCAGCCAACGAGAACCGCTACGGGTTCCGGCTCACCGGCCCCGTCACGGGCAAGACCCGCTTTACCGTCAATGCCTCCCAGCAGCGCATTCGCGGACAGGTGAACGGCAATGTGCTCGTGCCTCTGCCGAACGAACGCACCCCACTGCTCATTGATCCGGCCAGCGGCGAGCGCACTGACCCTGACACTTGGGCCATTGTCGAGCAGCTGCTTGCCGCCTATCCGGCCGAGCTGCCGAACCGGCCCGACATCGACCCCAGAGCCCTCAACACAAACGCCGAGCAGCGAGTCGACACCGACTCAGCAAACCTGCGCCTCGACAGAGATCTCGCCACTCGCGGAAAGCTGGGAGTGAGCTACGTCTTCACGTCCCAGAGCGTAGACGCATTCCAGTTCGTGCGAG
>JAJDWM010000738.1 GCA_022825595.1 Bryobacterales bacterium
TCTCGCGGCCCGCTGTGGTGGCGAAGTCACCACAGCGGGAACGGGGCACGGATGTACGGATGGGAGACCAGGATGTTGCTGAAGCACTACCTCGACCAGGGCGTCTCGAAGTCGGAGCTGGCGCGGCGGTTCGGGATCAACCGCGCGACGATCCACCACTGGGTGAAGACGGGGCAACTGGACCGGGACCTGTTGGCCGGTCCGAGAGGATATTCGCCGCGGCCCCCGGTGGCGCACAAGCTGGATCCCTACAAGGCGATCATCGCCGCGCGCCTCGAGGAGTTCCCCAAGCTGTCGGCGAAGCGACTGTTCGACGAGGTCCGCGCGGCGGGCTATTCGGGCTGCTACGAGAACGTACGGAACTACGTGCGGGCTGCCCGGCCCCGCAAGCCGGTCGAGCCTGTGGTGCGGTTCGAGACGCCGGCGGGCCGCCAGGGCCAGGTGGACTTCGGGACGTTCACGCTTCCCTGGGGCCGGCGCTACGCCCTGGTGGTCGTGCTGGGCTACTCCCGTCTGCTGTGGCTGAGCTTCTATCCACGCCAGACGATGGCGGTGCTGATGGAGGCGCTGGAGAGCGCCTTCGAGGCGTTCGGCGGGGTTCCGGAGGAGTTGCTGTTCGACCAGATGCGGGCCGTCGTGCTGTCCGACGACCGCGCCGCCGCCGGCAGCCTGCTGCTTAACGCCGAGTTCCTGCGCTTCGCCAGGCACTGGGGGTTCGATCCCCGCGCCTGCCGGCCTTACCGGGCGAAGACGAAGGGCAAGGTCGAGCGCCCGATCCGCTATATCCGCGACAGCTTCTTCTACGGGCGCAGCTTCGCAAACGACGACGATCTCAACGCGCAGGCCGCGGGCTGGCTGGAGGGCACGGCCAACCTGCGCCGGCACGGCACGACGGGGGAGCGCCCCATCGACCGCTTCGAGCGCGACGAGCGGGCGGTGCTGCGACCCCTGGCCAACAGCCCCTATCGCCGTCTCGGCCTTCGGCAGACTCCGGAGCCCGCGCGACGGCCCGTCCCGGTGACAGTGGAGGTCGAGCGGCGGCCGCTCAGCGTCTACGCGGAGGCACTGCAATGAAGCCCCCGGCGCCGACACGACGCGACCGGCTGCGGGCGATGCTGGCCGACCTCAAGATGCCCGGCGCGCTGGAGGCCGTGGACGGCATCCTCTCCGAAGCCGACGGCGGCGCGATCTCCGCGGCCGAGGCCATCGAGCAGCTCCTGGACGCCCAGATCGCGCTGCGCAACAACCGCAGGCTCCAGACCGCCATGCGCTCCTCGCGGCTGCCGGCGGTGAAGACGCTCGACCAGTTCGACTTCGCCTTCCAACCGAGTATCAAGCGGGAGCAGATCGAGAGCCTGCATGAGCTCGGCTTCCTCGACCGCCGCGAGAACGTGATCCTGCTTGGCCCGCCTGGGGTCGGGAAGACTCACTTGGCCATAAGCCTCGCGATCGCAGCAGCCGAGGCCGGCCGGCGCGTCTATTACGGCACGCTCGCGGGGCTGATCGAGTCGCTCACCGAGGCGAAGGCCGCCGGCAACCTGTCGCGCCGGCTGCGCGTGCTCACCCACCCGGCGCTCCTGGTGGTCGACGAGATCGGCTACCTGCCGGTCAGCCAGGACGGCGCCGTGCTGTTCTTCCAGCTCATCAACGCCAGGCACGAGAGGGCGTCGACGGTTCTGACGTCGAACAAGGGCTTCGAAGACTGGGGCGGCGTGCTCGGCGACGAGGTGATGGCGGCGGCTCTGATCGATCGGCTGGTCCACCACTGCCACATCGTCAACATCCGGGGGAACAGCTACAGGATGCGGGATCATCAGAACCTGCTGCAGTCCGGCTCAGACCGGCGCCGAAGGAAGAACGGGTCATGATCGCCGACGACGACAAAAGCAGCTCCGGTGCGGGCCGCCCGCTGTGGATAAGTAGACCGCCGCCGCCAGACTCGTTGCCGGTCGCTGCGGCGGGCTACTTACCCACAGCTCCACCGAATCCAACACCCCAGCACCGAGCCTGGGGAAACCACCTCACGCCAAAACTGTCGGATTTTCGTTTGCCAGAAATGTCGGGTTTTCGTTTGCCATTGACATTCGGGGCTGATATCAAAAGGGGACCGCTCCGGAGAGCACCTGGAGCACATAGGCCTTGGCCTTTCGAAGCTGATTCATTCAATGCGACACGTCCATCACGGGACTTGTGCGGATGTTCCCTGACCGCGGAACCGCCGAAAAGTGGATTGTCGGCCAAGGCTGGACGAAGGGTTTCCCATGCCCCCAGGGCGCTTCGTTCAGTGTCCTGGTTCTGGCGCTGGCATGCTTCTGCTTGCCGACCGCACATGCCCTTGCCCAAGAAGAAACGCCGGAGGACAAAGGCCTAAGGATCGCGCGCGAATCAAGCGCCCGCAACGACGGCTTCGGGGATTTCACCGCCGGATTGACGATGGTGCTGCGCGACCGGCACGGTCGGGAGAGCGTCCGTAAGATGCGCTTCAAGGTGTTGGAGGTGCCGGGGGGCGGCGACAAGAGCCTGTTCG
>JAJDWM010000610.1 GCA_022825595.1 Bryobacterales bacterium
CGAACAGACCTTCTTCGGTTACCGCAAGCCGGCTTACACTCTTCTTGCCGGTCGCCCTGGGCTCATCGACACCGTGCCGACCCTCGGTTCGTTGGGCGTGCGCGACATGGCTCAGGTGATCGCCGACGCGGGCATCAGACCAAATGAGGGCCCGGTGTGGGTGGCGAACCATTACCGCGCCATCGCTGACACGTGCATGCACCGACTGGCAGGCAGCTACCCCAAGGGAGTGCTGACGCCGTGCCAGATCAATGACTTCCTGTGGACAGAGCAAGACATTGACACGCTTGTGGAGGACTACCTCAAGCCGCTGCGCAGGCTCACGGGTGGAGCCGGAAGAGAGGTGTTCGACAAATGGCTGCCCACGGTCGTGTACGGCGTCACGTATCGCTGACGCCCGAGCAGCAGCTTCACGAGCGCCTCATGAAGGAAGTGCTCAAACGGATACGCGGCTGGGGTTTGGTCTTGAGGGGCGGAAGCGCTGTCGCGTTCGCGTACGGCGGGAATCGACACTCCACGGATCTGGACTTGGACGGAAAAGCGGCCGTTGAGCTACGGCCGCAAATCAGGGCGGCCGCGCGGGCTGCAGGTGTCAAGGTCCTCTATTTTAGGCGCAGGGATAGACCGTTCCGGCAGCAGTTCCGGGCACGCTACCGCTCCCGACGTGACTCTAGTCCTAAGACCCTCAAGGTTGATTACCACTACCATAGCCCGCCCAGAAGCCGCGATACTTGTCTTGTCGCCGGAGTCCTCACGTACCGCGTCGAAGTCCTATTCGACCAGAAGCTAGCCGTCGCTGAAGACCGAGTTGATGCCCGTGATCTGTTCGATCTTGCATTCTTGATGGAAGCCTACGGCGACCAACTGACCGACAAGCAAGTTCGCAGCTCAGATGGTCTCCTATCGGATTCCAACACAATCGAGCAACGGTATGCCGATGCGTTCATCGACGATCAAATCATGCGGGAGATCACGACTGCCAAGAGGACAGTAGCAAATTTCCGGGAGGCCACGGCAAGGCAGCGGCAACTACGGTGGCCGCACCAGATGCAGCAGCGGATTCCCGTACCCCTAGCAGTGCTTGGCCATGCCTTGGTATACGAGAACAAGCAACGATTGAGGACACTCGGAAAAACTGCTTCTTCACCAATGCGCACACCCGTCCGACCGACTTATCGTCACTTGAGCCGACATCCGGACCGGTCAGGCTCCCCCGGCAGGTCTGACGACCGCGATCACTCTCCCTCACGATGACGCTGAGGCGATTCTCTCAGCGTCGATGGAATCCCGAGGCCGGGAAGGAGCCTGCGGTCGCCGCCGGTTTGCTAAACTTCGCTTTTCTTCCGATTCCCAACCGAAGGAGGAGCATCCCGGATATGGCAAGACCCGTAACGCTGTTCACAGGCCAGTGGGCCGACCTACCCTTGGAAGAGCTGGCCCCGAAGGCTGCTGCTTGGGGCTACGACGGCCTCGAACTGGCCTGTTGGGGAGACCACATGGACGTCTCCCGCGCGGCCACAGACTTGGAGTACTGCAGCCGGCAGAGGGAGGTCTTGGACCGGCATGGCTTGAAGCTCTTCGCGATCTCCAACCACCTCGCCGGGCAGCTGGTCTGCGATCCGAACAACGACTTCCGCTCCGACCTGTTCGCCCCACCCGAACTCGCGGGGGACGCGGAGGGGAAGCGGCTCTGGGCCGTGCAGGCCATGAAAGACACGGCCCGCGCCGCCAGCAACCTCGGCCTCCGCGTCGCCAACGGGTTCACGGGCTCGTCGATCTGGCACCTGCTGTACAGCTTCCCACCGGTGTCGGACGAGATGATCGACGCTGGCTTCGCCTACTTTGCCGAGATGTTCAACCCGATCCTCGACGTCTTCGATGACGTGGGCGTGCGCTTCGGCTTGGAAGTGCACCCGACCGAGATCGCTTTCGACATCTATACGGCGCACCGGGCCTTGGAGGCAGTCAACCACCGCGAGGCATTCGGCTTCAACTTCGATCCCAGCCACCTGCACTGGCAGCGTGTGGATCCGGTGATGTTCATCCGCGAGTTCAAGGACCGCATCTACCACGTGCACATGAAGGACGCGGCCCTGCAGCTGGACGGAAGGTCCGGCATCCTCGCATCCCACCTAAATTTCGGCCATCAGGACCGTGGATGGGACTTCCGCTCCCTCGGGCGCGGAGGCGTGGACTTCGAGGAAATCATCCGCGCGCTGAACCATATCGGATACGCCGGACCGCTGTCGATCGAGTGGGAGGACAGCGGCATGGAGCGCGAGGCGGGCGCGGCAGAGGCCTGCCGATTCACGAAGAGGGTCGATTTCGAGCCGTCCACGCGGGCGTTCGACGCGGCCTTCGAGGAGTAGTGCGGCCAGCACTCGGGCCTTTCTGTGCCCAAGCTGGCCGTGGGCCCAGCCTGCGCCTGAGAGGGCGCTGATGGAACCGGACCGCCAAGATCCCGCCGGGCCGGGCGGGCGGTGGTCGGAACGTGCGTCTGGTCCTGACTCCAGGCCGGCCCGCCGCGAGGCATTGGAAGCATTCTTCCTTTGGGCAGCGGCCCTGGCCCTGACTGTGGGACTCTCCACATGGATCGGCTCGCGGCCATCCGTCGCGCTGCACGGCGTGCCCAGCTGGGCAGCTTGGGGAGTGCTGGCTCCCTGGCTTGTGTTCTTCGCGCTGCACCTGCGCCTGTTCCTCTCCCGTTCCAGGGCCGGCAGGGGAGAGTAAGCCTTCGTGTACGGTTTGGCACCAACGGCGAGGGCGGCCTTCGCCGTCTACATTGCGCTAACCTTCCTGCTCGCGTACCTAGCTCGGAGGCAGGCAGCTGGCGGAGGCTTCTTGCGGGAGTTCTTCGTCGGAGGGCGGACGATTGGGCCATGGGTGCTCGGCCTGACGTGGATCGCCACCTCCGCAAGCGGGGGCACATTCATCGGCACGCCGTCGCTGGCGCACTCCAACGGCTGGTCCGTCATGCTCTGGATCTCGGGCTACATGGTTGTCGCAACGGTCGGCTTTGGCCTCTTGGGCACCCGAATCGCGCAGCTCGGGGAGCGCACGGGAGCGCTCACTTTCCCGGACCTGCTGCGGGACCGCTTCCAGAGCCGTGCAATCGGCGTGATGTCGGGCGTGGCGATGCTGGTGCTGCACACGAGCTTCATCGTCGCCCAGTACATCGCAGGGGCTCGAGTCTTGGAGGTCGCTCTGGGAGTTCCCTACGTTTGGGGCGTTGCAAGCTTCGCCGTGATCGTAGCGGTCTACACGGCCTACGGTGGCTTCCGGGCGGTGGCCTGGACGGACAGCTTCCAAGCTGTGGTGATGCTGGTGGGCGTGCTGTTGACGGCCGGCTTCGGCCTCTGGAAGGCAGGCGGCATGCAGGCTGTCCACGACGGCCTGGCAGCCCAGTCCCCGGAACTCTTGACGCCGGTCGGCCCGTCGGACTTCCTTCCGCTGCCGGCCGCGATCTCGTTCTTCTTCATATGGCCGCTAGCGGTTGCCGGTCAGCCGTCCCTGATCACGCGCTTCTTGGCCTGCCGCGACGCCGTCTCGCTGCGCCGGGCGGCTGTGCTCATCGGCTGCTACGTGCTGCTGCTCTACCCCGCAATCATATTCGTGGGCATCCTCGGACGGGTCTTGGTGCCGGACTTGGCCGCCAGCGACCATGCCATGCCCGCGACCATCCTCGCGGCAGTTCCCGCGGCCTTGGCGGGCCTCGTGCTCGCGGCTCCCATGGCCGCGATCATGTCCACGATCAGCTCGTTCCTGCTCGTTGCGGCCGGCGCGATCGCCCGCGACCTCTACCAGCGAAACGCGGCCGGCCCGGTAGGCGAGGCCCGCGTGCGGACCGTGACGCACTGCTCGATCGCTGCCGTGGGGTTGGCCGGCGCGCTCTTCGCGCTTCGGCCCCCGGAGTATCTACAGTACATCGTGGTGTTCTCGGGCACGGGCCTTGCCGCCACCTTCCTAGCCCCGACCCTGTTCTCCGTGTACTGGCCCCGCATGAATCGCGCCGGCTGCCTGGTGGGCATCCTGGCCGGCTTCGTGACGTTCCTGGTGCAATACGCGGCTTTCGGAACGCGAAGCGTGGTGGGATTGGACCCGTTCGTCCCATCGCTCGCCGCGAGCGTGCTGGGCTGCTGGCTCGGATCGCGGGCAGGGAAGCCGGAGCCGAGGAGTCTGCTGGAGAAGTACTTCTCCAGCGAGGAGCTGGACGAGGCAGCCGACGCCGGCCTATAGCTCCAGCTTCCAGGGGGCGCGATACTCGCGCCGCAGGTAGGTCTGGGCTTCACTGTTCTCGGTCGTCTCGGCGACCGGGTCCCAGTCCACCCGCTGACGGCTGCGGAGCGAGACGTTTCCCAACAGTGCCATTGCGGTGGACTTGTGGCCGATCTCTATGTCGCAGACGGGCCTGCCGCGGCTTCGGATCGCGGCGACGAAGTCCCGCCAGTGGTCGTCGGTGGACGGGTTGCGCGCGTCGCCTCGCGCAGCTTGCATGCGCTGCTCGACGCGCGGCTCCGGCTCGCGGTAGCGGCGGGTCTCCGGCGTGATCTCCCAATAGCTCCTGTTGACGTACAGCGTCCCTTCCGTGCCGTGGAACAGGATCCCGTATCCGGGCAGCCCGCCTGAGTAGGCGTTGGCGACGCGGTTCTCGTAAGTGCAGGCGAAGCTGGGGAACTCGTAGGCCGCCAAGATCGTGTCCGGCGTCTCGCGGTTGTCGGTCAGGGCGTACTTGCCGCCGTATGTGGTGACCGACCGCGGGCCCGGTTCGGCCATGGCCCATAGAACGATGTCGAGCAGGTGGATGCCCCAGTCCGTCATCATCCCGCCGGCATAGTCCCAGAACCAGCGGAAGTGGGCGTACTGGTACGGATTGACGCCGAAGCGGTTCTTGTTGAAGGCCCTTTCGGGCGCCGGGCCGAGCCACATTTCCCAGTCCAGGTCCGCTGGCGGGTCCGTGTCGGGCGGCTGGCCGATGCCATCCGGGTACAGGTTGTTGTAGTTCCACGTGCGCACCAAGCTGACGGTTCCGAGCCGTCCGCTCTGCACGATGTCTTTGGCCTCGGCGAAGTGCTGGCCGGAGCGCTGCTGCGTGCCGACCTGCACCACGCGGTCGTACTTGCGCGCGGCCTTGACCATCATCTGCCCCTCGTGCACGGTCACCGAGATTGGCTTCTCGACGTAGACATCCTTGCCAGCCTTGCAGGCCTCGACAGTCATGTAGGCGTGCCAGTGATCGGGCGTAGCGACCAGCACGGCGTCGATGCTCTCGTCCGCGATGAGGTCGCGGAAGTCCGGGTATACCTTGGCGTCCGGGACCATCGCCAAGGTCCGCTCGAGGTTCGGCTTGTAGACCTCGCTGATGGCCGCAACCTCGATGTCGTCCGCAAGCTTGAGGACCGAGCGGAGGTTGTTGCGACCCCGTCGGCC
>JAJDWM010000697.1 GCA_022825595.1 Bryobacterales bacterium
AGCCGTGAGGCGCTCGGGGACACCGAGACGGCTGGGAGCCTGTATCGTGCAGCCGTCGATCTCAATCGCGAAAGCGAGGAGAAGTCCGGCGAACCGCCGCTGCTGCTGGGGACGATGCTGTTTCGGCAGCAGCGGCTCGAGGATGCAAAGACCCTCATCCGGGAAGCGCTGCAGTATGACCCCGAGAGTCCCTTGGCCTACTACTGGCTAGGACTGGTCTTCGAGCAGACCGCCGATCTCACCGCCGCCGTCAAAGCGCTGGAGAATGCGGCAGCTCTCATGCGATCCGATCACCGTCCGCACTACGCGCTTGCCCGGATCTATCGCCGAACTGGGCGCTTGGCCGACTCTTCTGAGGCGCTGCGCCGCTTCCGCGAACTGCGGCGGCGGTCGGAGTCCGAGACGTACTGAAGGCCCGGCGGGCCGGATGGGTCCCGCCTCACTCCCCGTCGCTCAGCCCGAAGGAGTAGAGCGTGGACGAGTGGTCGACCGCGTACACATGGCCATCAGCGACTGCGATCCCGCTGAAGTGGGTCCAAGTGTCGAATGCGTCCGGGCCGGAATCCCACAGCATCTTGCCAGTCTGGGCGTCCAACGCCCGCAGACGGGCCCTGGATGCGTCCTCAAGGCGCTGGGAGTCCTTGAGCAGTTCCTCCGAGTTGAACTCTCCGTACGGGAAGATACCGGCGTTGACCGTCTGGCGGGCGTTCTCGCCGTTCGAGAGCACGAAGGCCACGTCGTTTGCAATCGCCACCGGCTCGGGCACCGCTGAGTCCCCGCTGACCCACTCGGCCTTCAGGTATGGCTCGCCCGTCTCGGGATCGTCCGCGAGCGTGAAGGCCATCACCGATCCGTTCGGATTGGGGCCGTTCGTCACCGGAAACTTCGGGGCCTTGGTTGAGACTGGCCCCCATGTGGGCACGTACACCCAGACCTTGCCTTCTGCGTCGACATAGCTGGAGAAGCCCCCCCAGAGGCCCTTCGCCTCGAACCACTCGTCGTCGTTCGACAGCAGGGGCGTCGTGTAGAGGTTGTCGTGGTGGGTGAGCCCGCCCATGTCCTCTGAATCCATCAGGTACAGCAGACCTTCCTTGCCGCCGATGATCACCAGCTCGCGTCCCTTGTAGTCCACGACGAGCGCAGAAGCGGTGATGTCGAAGTCCCGCTTCCAGACGTACTCCCAGTTAGAGGGCGTGAAGTAGTCCACCAGCTCCAAGGTGTCCGGGTCGAGGCGGAACATCGTGTTCCCGAAGATGCGCAGGCCCGGATTGTAAGGAGCGTCGCCCGTCCCGCCGTAGATCGCACCGTCTTGGCCGATCGCCACGCCAGCGCGTCCCCACACGCCTGCCCCGTATTCTGGCGTCGAACGCCACACGCGGATGGTAATGTTCTCCGGGTTCGAGACATCGATCGAGGTGACGCCGGACACGGTGTCGCCGCAGTTCTGCGAGATCGGCGTGTACAGCACGTCACCGATACGGTTCAGGCTCCACGTCTTGGCGAAGGCAGGGACCCACTGCTGGGAGCGGTACTTGGCGGCGCCCGTCGCTAGGTCAAGGGCGTGTAGCCGACCGTCTGTCGAGATCACGTAGATGGTGTTCTTGGACCGGTCCACCGTCGGAGTCGCGTTGAGGCCCTTTGGGCACAGCCACATGCCTGGCACCTTGTTGACGACGTCGGTCCGGAACTCCTTCTCCCACACGATCTCGCCATTCTCGGCGTCGATCGCGTACATTACGTCTGCCGTGCCGGCGATGTAGACCAGATCCTTGCGTGCCCGCCGTCCTTCTCCGGTTCGGACGTCCGTCACGACGATCGGCGCCGTGAGGGCCGCCAGCGACTTCGGCTCGTTCTTCACGCCGGTCTTCCACTTCAGGACCATGTCGCCGACGTTGTCGCGGTTCAGCACTACCTCCGACCTTGCCCACCCGCTGCGGCGGGCGTCGTAGCTGAAGGTCAGCCAGTCACCCGCAAGGCAGTGCAGCGTGCAAGAGAGGCTCAGGAACAGGGTCAGAGTGCAGGTTCTCATTGGAGCTCCATCATGGGGATCGGCCCGGAGACGCGGAGGGCGGCTCGGCCGGTTCAGTTGGAGAGCCTAGCAAAATCCGCTGGTCCCGCGCCCTGCGGTCGGCTTGCAGCCGGCGATAGGCCTCCAGTTGCTCCGTGTGGCCCTGCGTGTCGCCGACCGCTCGGTACGCCCGCGCAAGCTGGTAGCGGGCACCTGGATCGTTCGGATCTGCCTCCACGGACTTTTCCAGGTGGCCTACGGCATCGGCACCCCTCTGCAGTTCTAGGAGCAGCTTGCCCAGAGCGACCAGTGCCTCACCGAACCCGGGCCGCAGCGCGACGGCCCTCTCGAGGTAGTCGAGCGCTTGTTCATTGCGGCCCATCGCGTGGTAGATCTCCCCGGCCCGAAAGGCCGACGGCGCATGGCTCGGATTGGCTGCGAGCTCCAGCTCGAAGTTCTCCAGAGCCTCGCTCGCTTGGCCGGCCTCGCCGGCCTTGGCCAGAAGGGCCTCGCCGAGACGGTACCGCAGGCCGGGGCGGTTGGGTTCCTTGGCCAGAGCCTTGCGGTATTCCATGATGGCCAAATCGTGGTACTGGCTGCTCTCGTAGGCCTCTCCCATGGCCTGATGGCTCCAGACGGACTCCGGAGCGACCCTTGCCAAGTCGAAGGCAGTCCGGGTCGCCACTTCCCGGTAGGTCCGATTGGCGTGGAACAGCACTTCCGGATCGTCTGGATGGGCCAATTGGAGTTCAGCAGTGAGCTTCGCCGCTTGGGCGTACTGGCCGAGCCCGAGATAGCTTCGCACCAGTTCCAGGCCCGCCAAGCGCTTCACTCCAGGGTATCCCGGAGGTTCGGCGTAGCCCTCTTCGAGGTCCTTGATCGCCTCGCTGTAGCGACCCAGCTCGGACAGGCAGATGGCGAGCAGCACACGGCCAGCCTTGAGATCGGGGCGCAATGCAATGGCCTGCTGGAACGCCGGTGCGGAACGGTCGCAGCTGCGATTGAAGAAATGGCTCAACCCCAGCTTGGCGTGCAGCTCTGCAGCCTCCGGGACCTGCTCCGCCAGCGCGGCGTATCCCTCAGCGGCCTGGCCGTAGCGTTGCTCTGCAAACGCTCGCTCAGCCTGCTGGAACAGCTGTGTCTGTGGGCCGTCCAGGACAGCTTGGCCGGGCGCGACAATGCTGACAAGCAGCATTGCGAAAGCGCCCCGGGCTGCCGTGGCAAGCCCGGGGCGAACGGTTGGTTCCGAATTGACCCTACACTTGGTCAAAACTCGAACCGGATCGACACCTGCATGACGCGCGGCTCGCGCCCGGACGTGACCCATCCGAAGTTGCCGTTGATCTGGTCTCCGGAAGCGTCGAACCGGGCGTTGGAATCCACCCCGTTGAACTGGGTGTGGTTGAACATGTTGTACATCTCCCACCGGAACTGGACGCGGGACCGCTCAGCGATGGGGAAGTTCTTGTACACCGTGAAGTCCCAACTGTTGATGCCGGGCCCTCTGAAGACGTCCCGCGGGGCGTTCCCAAAGTCCCCGAACCCTGGTGCTGCTACTGACGAGGTGTTGAACCAGCGCTCGAACGATTTGTTCGAGATTATTGGGTTGGCGACCATGTTGGCCCGAGGCGAGTCGCCGCCGCCCCAACGGTCAACCCCGTCGGTGTAGCTGAAGCCGATCCCGCGCGGGAATCCGCTCGCCATAGTGACGATTCCGGCCACCTCCCAATTGTGGAACAGCGCCCTCCCGGCAGGGTTTCCGTCGAAGACTCTGGCATTCGGCAGACTCCACAGGTAGTTGGCGACGAACATGTGCGTCTGGTCGAAGCCTGTCTTGCCATACAGGTACCCCCGCACGCTCCGGTAGATGGGCAGCGCGTCCCGGTCTCCGTTGCCGAGGCCCATGGCCTTCGACCATGTGTATGCGATGCCGTACTGGAAGCCCGAAGTGAAGCGACGGTTCACGCTAACCTGCATCGCGTTGTAGTTCGACCAGCCGGTGTTCTCCTGCAGGTTGATGCCCTGGTAGCCGTAATAGGGACGCATGAACACGTCAGGCAGCGGACGGCCAGTAGTCCAGTCCTGGTACGTCTCGTCGAAGCGCATCCCGGGCGGGAGGGTGTTCAGGTTGCGGGTTTGGTAGAGGTTCACTCCGCTGTTTCCGACGTAGCTGACGTCCACCACCGTCCCGCCGCCAATGTCCTGCTGCACTCCGAAGTTCCACTGGTAGATCCGCGGCGGGTCGAACTCGGGATCGAACGCCTTCATGTTCGGAGGGAAGAACACCTGGCCGGCGTTCACGAACGTGTCAAGGTTTCCGAAGTAAATCGTCGGCGACTCGAGGATCGGCGGTGATGTCGTGACGTCCCACATAGAACCCTGTGAGCCGAAGATGGACTGCGTCTGCACCGCGAAGGACCCTCGTACGGCGGTCGTGCCTTTGCCGAATGGATCGTATGCGAAGCCAAGGCGCGGCTGCACCTGCAGAGGCGGCCGCTCGCGGTATCCGTGCAGGTAGTCGTCCTTCCCGTCGCCGATGATGACGCCGTTGAGCCGGTTGCCCCGATCCGGGATGTTGGCTCCGATGTACGGCGCCGGGAATCGCTGCCCTGTCATAGGGTCAAGCGCCACGCGATTGCCGCCGGGGCCGAGGGTCGGATAGTAGAGCGACGGCATGTCCGCCACGTTGATGCGGCCGATCGCCAGCGCTGAACCCTCATTCTCCCGCAGTCTCCAAGGAGTGAAGGACGAGAACCTGACCCCAACGTCCAGCGTGAACTTGGGCGTCACCTTCCAGGTGTCCTGCGCGAACCACTCGAC
>JAJDWM010000435.1 GCA_022825595.1 Bryobacterales bacterium
ATGAGCTTGCGGAGCTGCGGATTGGAAGGCCTCAGCAGACGGCCGATCAGCAGGTTGACCCAGACGAAGGCCGCCCCCAACAACGTGAAGCAAAGGACGCTGGCAAAGTCAAAAAGCATCTTTTCCCTTGGATAAGCTAAAGAAATCAATGACCTTTTTTCAGACGGCCACTATATACACAAAAGCCCCTCCCGGTCAAACCAAGCGGCGCGGTCCGGCCTTGGGGCGCGCTTACACTGCCGCACCATTCCTGTTACGCTACCCGGCAGCCGAACCCCCGGTTATCGCGGGCCGGTGTCGTGTCCGGCGAAACCCTCCGGCGCAACGAAAGAGAGCACACACCATGGCAAGTGTCCGTATCACCGTCGCCTGTTGGGACTATGACCGCACGCGCCCCCTGCAGGAGGGCCGCGTGCCGGTGGAAGGAGTCGACCTGACCTACCTGCCGTTCCGCGTCGAGGAGACCTTCTGGCGCATGCTGCGCTACCAGGACTTCGACGCCGCCGAGATGTCCATGGGCTCGTACCTGATGTCCAGGGACAAGGGCACGCCGCGTTTCGTTGCGATTCCCGTGTTTCCCTCCCGCGCCTTCCGCCACTCCGGCATCTACATCCACACCGGCTCCGGCATCAAGGAACCCTCCGACCTCACGGGCAAGCGCATCGGCGTGCCGGAGTACCAGATGACCGCGGCCATCTGGCAACGCGGCCTCTTGCAGCACGAGTACGGCGTGGAGCTGGAGAAGGTAAACTGGTTCACGGGCGGGGAAGAGACACCCGGCCGGGAGGAAAAGCTCCGTCCGGACCTCCCCGAAGCACTCTCGATCACCCCCATCGGCCCGGAGCAGACGCTCTCCTCCATGCTCGAGAACGGCGACATCGACGCCCTGATCTCGGCCCACATGCCGTCGCCCTTCGTGCGCCGCTCCCCCAAGGTGGCGCGCCTGTTCCCGGACTTCCGCGCGGTGGAGGAAGCGTACTTCCGCAAGACCGGCATCTTCCCCATCATGCACACCCTGGTCTTCCGCGAGGACGTGTACGAACGCCATCCCTGGGTGGCCCAGAACCTCTACAAGGCCTTCGCCGAGTCCAAGCGGCTGTGCGCCGAGGCCATGTACGAATACTCCGCGCTCAAGTACATGATGGCCTGGTCCATCGAACAGATGGAGAAGGAAAGGGAGGTCCTCGGACCGGATCCCTGGGCCTACGGGCTGGAGCCCAACCGCCACGTCCTGGAGACGCTGGTGGGCTACGCCCACGAGCAGGGCCTCATCAAGCAGCGGCTGGAGGTGGACAGCCTGTTCGCGCCGAGCACGCTGAACGAGTTCAAGGTATAGGGACACTCCTTGGCCGACCCCGAAAACCCCGGCGCCGACGCCCCTCCGCCGGAAGAAGCCGTGGCACCGGAGATACCGGTAAGCGGACCCGACCCCGCCATCCGGGAAACCAAGTGGTGGATCGACACCGGCGTCCGGCGGGGACAGGAACCCGCCGAGCGCGAACCCATGGGCGTGATCGAGCGTTGGGCCTTCGAGCTGCTGAAGGACTACCGGCAGGAACAGGCACTCCACAACATCGTCGACATCAACGGTCAGGTCCTGCGCGAGCTGAGCAACAACGACGAGCGTTGGGTCTACGTCTCCCTCGGCGTCGGCCAGTTCCCCGCCAAGCGCCTCAACCACCTCAAGGACTCCCTGCGCATCCCGCGCTACGCCCGCGCCCTCGCCATCGACGCCGGCTACTCCGTCCGCATCCTCATCACCGGCGATCCCCCGGGCGAGAAGCTCCTGGACATCAACTTCACCGAGTCGCCGTCCCTGGATTACTGGGTCAACGGCGAACTGATCGAGGAGCAGATGTTCCGCTCCATCGACGACGCCCTCAAGCGCCTGCGGAACTCCCTGCACCGGTATTTGCGGAAAGATTCCGTGGATGCGTCGGCGTAGCGCGCGAGTAGGGAAGCGCAGGCCGAACTGGACCGAACAGGGCTGCGATGCGTCTCAACGACATCGGGCACTCATCTGGTGGAAGACATCCCGGCCAAGATAGCCTGGGGTACACCGGCCTGACGCGGAAGTTTCGGTGAACTCCAGTCAAACAAGTACACGGCTGAGTAGCTTTCGTTCGAGATCGCCGGTGGATTCGAGCGAAGAAACCATTTCTCCTCCGACGTCCGACAGCCGTGCAAGATCCAGCCGCGGAATTTTGGCTTGGTCGGCAAAGACCAGTATGGAGTCGAACTTGAGACTTTGGGTGATGGGCTTGGCTTTGTCCATCGCGTTGCCCCCCGTATTGTACTGGCGCGAAATCCTCCAATGGCTCGCGAAACGATTCCTGAACATTAAATCGCCGTCTCCCGATCCCGGCTATGAAGTCCTGGTGTGGTGGGGAGAGACCGGGGATGTCTTGGAGTACGTGTTTTACGCCATGACTCACCGGAAGCGGTTCCCCAAGACGATCCGCGACAAGAGGACCCGACTAGTACAAGAGGTATCGCATCCGAGTCGCGGCAAGATGCCGAGAGACTAGAGAGATGGCACAGATTGCGCTAACTCAACAGCCGCCGAAACCCCCGGACGCCGATTTCGCCTTTTATATCGATTACAAGAAGGGCGAGGGCTCTGCATCCAGGGTATTCTCGGCGATGAACAACTTCATCGTCGCTTGTGAAACCATTGACCGTGAACTGGTGTCATGTGTTGACTCCCACATTGAAACGGTCATGTTGCTTGAAGACATTGAAGCCGCATCTCTAAAGGTATGGTTACGAAGTCTTCTTAATGCGGCAGATGATGACGCATTGAAGAACTTGGATTGGCGCCCGCTGGTTGGAAAATATCTGGTAGATGCAAAGTACCTCGTCTTACGGTACATCGACGATCCAAACATGCCAAAGGATATAGGCTCGCTTCGGAATGAGATACAGAGGCTCGCCGCAGGAACAGATGTGCGCCATCTCCCCAGTTATACACCGGTGAACCCCTCAGCCCTTATTCAGGCGATTGAAAACTTCCAGCGCGTCAAGGATGATTTGGTGGAAGGTGACATTGCGTCAATCATAGCGGACCACGACCACCATGACATGAATCTCAGTATTCAATGGGATGTTGAATCAATACGCCAGCTGTCCGTTAGAGAAACTACCGCGACACCCTCATCAATGATTCTCGTAGTCAAGAAGCCCGATTATCTAAGCGAAAGCCAGTGGGATTTTCGTCACGGTAGACTCTCGCTATCCGCTAAAATTGAAGATACCCGATGGCTCGCGGCCTTTCAGACAAGACAAGTGGATGTTAGGCCAGGTGACGCGCTAAGGTGCCGCGTTCGCATTGAAGTCAGTTACGGCTTTGATAACGAAGTAGTGGCCGAGAAGTATTTCATTGAGGCAGTTACTGAAGTCATTCAAAATGCTTACTTTAACCAGGGCTCATTGGATGTCTAGAACTTCGGGGGCTCCGATGAAACATCCCGACACTGAGACACTAAAGGCGCTGAAGCAGACAGCAGAGACGGACCCGATGACGGGGTAGATGACCTGCTGGACGTGGTGTTCAATCCGCAGTCAGATCGTCGAAAGTCAGGCGCTTCCCCTGAGCCCCAAGAAGCATAGCCGCGATCCGGTCCAAGGTATGGTTATCAACCGCCCCTTCATTGAGCCGGAAGGCGTACTCGTCAACGTACCGACCAAGGTGCTTACGGCTGACGTGGTGGTAGATGCCCTTGAGCCCGGGCTTGAAGACAGCCCATACGGCTTCAGTGCTGTTGGTATGCACTTTCCGGCTACGTACTTGCCTTCGGAGTGGTTCACGGTGTCGTGCTCGTAGCCTTCGAGGTCCAGCCCGTCGTAGTGCCGTGTTCGTCCGTATTGATGGTCGTGTCTTCTTCGACGTGCTTGAAGATGATGTCTTGGATAGTGCCCTTGTCCGTCATCTTGATCGGCATGGCGATCACCTTGCCGTCACGCGGGCGCATGGGCCGTAGTCGCTCTCAGTTCCTTTAACAGGGCGGAGCAACGATTGAGCCGGTCGTTGTGGGACAGGTCTCCTAGCTCGGCCACCAGTTCGGCCGGGTACCCGACAAGATCTTCCGTCATCCCTGCGTCTACAGAGTGGTAAAGACTCAGAACCCAAGCTTCGGGTGATGCGTCTGCACCGTGAAGCTCCGTATACGCCGTAAGTGCGGTCATCAACAGAGTCAGATTGTCTACCTCTTCCATGGAGATGAGACTACTCGCGCTACGATCTCCATGCTTTAAGAAATTTGCGACCTTGTTTCTCCATCGCCAGTATGCGCGGCGGTCTTCCGGCGCGTTCCTGCCCGGGTCGAAATCCTCCCATTCCGATGACGCAGTAATCTCCGTAAAGGTTTCGGCCAGCTTACGATACCACTTCATCTTTTCGGGATCGCCGGTCATGTAATTCGGCAATGTTCCCGCGTGATAGTCGCGAACGATGTAAAACACCCCTCGCATGAAAACATCCTTACTTTCGTCACGACCTCGGGAGTCTTTCAGATCAGAGATTATTTGATACGCGGCCGACGCCACCGTGTGAATTGCAAGTTCATCCTCGCCTGAAAAAAACATCCGAATCCCCGCGTGGAGCTGGCGTACCGCCGCTGCCAGTTTGTTTATGTGGATTTCTGCTCCCACCAAAGACCTCCTCTCTCCAGATGCTTTACGGTACTGTCGGCAAGTAACCTGCCCTCGGTAAAAAATCCGAGTGACCAGCAAACCCTCGCGCTGGTAGATCTCGACGCGAAATCGCTCGTCGTCGTCACCTGCGGCCTTGAACGAGCGCTACCTGTGTACGGGCGACTGGGCCGGCTTCTCCAGCCATCGCGAATGTGAGTTGGATCCCCGTTTGGGCATGGACAGAAGCTGCATCAATTCCTCGTCCGTGTACAGCCTTTGAACCACGCGTGAACCCCCTGCCAGGGATGGATTCTACCCGCCCCCAGCGGGCCTGCCGATGGTGTTGGGCGGAGTGGTGAACGAGACGGAGCTGGTGATTTCGAGGCCGTAGCCGGAGAGGCCGACGAGGTTTCGGGGGTTGTTGGTGACGAGGCGGAGCTTGCGCACGCCGAGGTCCCGGAGGATCTGGGCGCCGATGCCGAAGTCGCGGAAGCTCCTTTGCTTTCCCGCCTCGTCGGTGCGCAGGCCCTTGCCTTCGGGCTGCAGGTAGAGCACGACTCCGGTGCCTTCCTTGGCGATCAGCTCCATGGACTGCTTGATGACCGAGCCGGTGTCGAAGAACTCGAAGCCGAAGACGTCGCCGGGGAGGAACTTGGTGCACACCCGCACCATGGTCTCACGGTCGCCGGAGATCTCTCCCTTGATGAGCGCCAGGTGCTCGGTGGCGTCCACGTGGGTGTTGTACACCACCGCCTGGAACTCGCCGCCGTAGCGCGTGGGCAGGCGCGTGGAGGCGACCCGGTGGATCAGCGAGTCGTGCTTGAGCCGGTACTCGATGAGGTCCTTGATGGTGCAGAGCTTGAGGTCGTACTTCTCGCCGAACTCCTCGAGGTCCGGCAGCCGCGCCATGGTGCCGTCATCCTTCATGATCTCGCAGATCACGCCGGCGGGCTTGAGCCCCGCCAGCCGGCACAAGTCCACGGAGCCCTCGGTCTGCCCGGTGCGCACGAGCACGCCGCCGTTCCTGGCGCGCAGCGGAAAGATGTGGCCGGGTGTGCACAGGTCTCCGGGGCCGGCGTCGTCCGCGATGGCCGCGAGGATGGTCTCGGCGCGGTCGGAGGCGGATATGCCGGTGGTGACGTTCTTGACCCCGTCGATGGACACCGTGAAGGCCGTGCCGTAGGGAGCCGTGTTGTCGCGCACCATCATGGTGAGGCCGAGCTGCGCGACCTTGTCCTCGGTCAGCGGCAGGCAGATCAGACCCCGTCCCCAGGTGGCCATGAAGTTGATGGCCTCGGGAGTGACCAACTCCGCGGCCATGGTGAGGTCGCCCTCGTTCTCGCGGTTCTCGTCATCCATCAGGATGACCATCCTGCCTTGACGGATGTCTTCCAGTGCTTCTTCGATGGTGGCTACGGCCATGGGTTCCTAACCTAACATCCGCCAACCATCTCCGCCACCACCGACCGCGCCGCGGCCGCCGGGTCATCCGCCCCGGTAATGGGCCTGCCCACCACGATGTAGTCGATACCCGCACGCACCGCGTCCCCGGGGGTCATGATCCGCTTCTGATCGCCCGCCTGCTGGCCCGCGGGGCGAATGCCCGGCGTCACCAGCAGGAAGGCGTCGCCGCAGGCGCGCCGG
>JAJDWM010000715.1 GCA_022825595.1 Bryobacterales bacterium
TTCCTACGATCTTGGCCGTCTTGGCTTGTGCGAATGGACAGCCCACGGTCACCAAGGCGGATGTGGACGCTTGGATGGAGTCCCTATCGAACTGGGGCCGATGGGGCGATCAGGACCAGCTCGGCGCGATGAACCTCATCACACCCGAGACCCGCCTCGCCGCGGTCAGCCTTGTCACTCAGGGCGTGTCCGTGTCGCTTGCCAGGGATTTGGAGAAGGTTGAGGCGGTCGACAATCCGCGGCCGTTCAAGCACACCATGCTGAACGTCGGCCTCAACAATCCGTCCCAGTTCGTCTCCGACGACTACCAGGTGAGCTACCACGGCTACGCTCACACACACATGGACTCGCTGTGCCACATGGCCTACGGGGGAAAGATGTACAACGGCTTTCCGCAGGCCGAGGTTGTCGCGGACGGTGCCCCAAAGCTGGCAGTGACTAACTTCAAGCAAGGCATCTTTGCCCGCGGCGTTCTGATGGACATCCCGAGGCTGAAGGGTGTCGACTGGCTTGAGCCTGGGACCCCAATCTATCCGGCCGACCTGGATGCTTGGGAGGAGAAGTCCGGCGCTAGGGTTAGCAGCGGCGACGTGGTCCTGATCCGCACCGGCCGCTGGGCGCGAAGGGACAAGGAGGGCCCGTGGGACGTGTCCAAGCTGTCGGCCGGCCTGCATGCCTCCTCGGCGACGTGGCTGAAGGATCGCGACGCCGCCATCCTTGGGAGCGACGCCGCCAGCGACGTTTCGCCCTCCCTAATCGAAGGCGTGAACCAGCCGATCCACCAGCTGGTGATCATCGCGATGGGCATGCCGATCTTCGACAATCTGGACTTGGAGGCGGTCGCCGCCGAGGCAGCGCGGCAGAGCCGCTGGGAGTTTCTCCTGACGGCCGCACCCATGGCGGTGGGCGGCGGGACGGGTAGCCCCTTCAATCCAATCGCGACTTTCTGACGCGCGGGAGCACTTGGCGGCTACGACATGCACTTCCTCGTGCGAGTCGAGCGGTGTGCGGGTCGATGCGGGGGAATGTCCATAGGCCTGCGCTTCGTGGCCTTCGTCAGCCAGATTCGCCGATCCGATGCGTCTCTTCGCCTCGATCGGATCGCCATGGATCCGCAACCTGAATATGTCAGCGTCGGCGACGGACGGCGGGAGAGAGCGAGTATCGCCGCTCGCGGCGCCACCGGCGAGAACGGATCCAAAGGTCTTCGTCCTCGTCTGCAATCCGTACCTGTCTCTGCGATCGGGAGCCACCGCTAATGACTTGGGTGTCTGGCAGTGCGTGCCGAGTCGTTGAAATCTGTCAGACGGCTGCGCCGATAGGTTGGAGAAATACGCGGACCGGCTTGAGCACTTCGTGGTCCAGGTCCCAATACGTCTTTCTCGCGGCATCGCCGACGGACACTTGGGGTTTGCGCTTAGTGGACAGGTACGCCATTGCCCGAGCCTTGTGCCGTCTGCGCAGTGCTTCTCCGCGGAGGTCCTCGATGCAGGTGAAGAACGAATCGATGCAGCATCGCACATCATCTGGAATCGTCTCCCAAAGCAGCGTCTCGAGCATCCCCGCCCTGCCGCCGCCTGGGAGGATCATCACAGAGACTGCGGGACGCTAGCCCGCCAGCTGACCGGTTGCGCTGGGAACGGGTAGGCTCGTATACTCTAGCGCTCCTCGGACAATGTTGAATGCCCCTAACTCGGATCCCTCCGCATCTCGAACGATTCCGATGGTCTTGACTCTCGAGAAACCCGACATCCGGACAAATGCGTGCAGAAACCTTCCCAGGTCATCGATCCCGCCGAAATTCTGAAGCTGGATGGCGTTGAGGTCGAGTCTTCTGCCCATCGCCTCGAAGAAACCTTCCGAGTCCTAACCCTCAATGAGAAGTTGCACGTGTGACGAGATACGTTGTGGTCGGAGACGCATCGCCTACCGCACTTCCAAACCATGCCTGACCACGACGTCTAAGTCCTCAAGGTCGAACGACACGCAGCGGCTCGATCCGTCTTCATTCTGCTCCAGACGATGGAATCGCCACCCGTCCGGTAGTGCTTCTTGGGCGGCTACCAGACATTCGAAGCTGTGCGTTGTTGCGAAGACCTGAACGTCGAATGTCCGTGCGGCCTTGGCCACTACCTCCCACAGGTTCTTCATTACTGAGTGGTGAATTCCAGTCTCGATCTCGTCGACGAGTACTACGCCTCCTCGAACGCGTGACATCGCCAGTACTATCCTGGCGATGCGCGTCATCCCCTCACCCATCGCCGACAACGGAACGAGCTCTGGCAGCCCGATGTCCACCCGAATCATCGGTGTGCCGGTCGCTGAACTGTCTTCGACGCTCACCAAGCGTGGTTCAATGATCCGTAGGGCGTCGGTCAGCAGCGATCCCTGTTTTCTCGCTCGGAGTTGGCCTAACAGGACTGAGTCGTCCCTTATATTGCCGATGCTCGGCGATACGAACTCCGCTTCGAGCCGAATCACTTCGCCTCCGAACCAGACATCGTCGCTGTCTACCGTCAAGTGCATGCTTCGCAGTTCGGCGTTGTTCTTGTCCCTCCAAGAAAGCCGGATTCCCCATGGTGTTCGGGGATTGCCCTTGGATGAGAGCAGGGAGAGGTTCCGAATCTGTCGTGAACGCGCTTCGCGACCTCCTTGCCCTTCGGAAGGTCCGACGCCTTGTCGCACGAACGAGCTTCCCCACTCCCTTGAGACCCTCAGAGAGAGATGACCTAGCCGAGAGTGCGTGCACTTGATCTCGATTGGCCTTCCGGTGTCGAGTTCGAAGAACATTGGCTTCCAGAAAGCTGCTGGTACTCCAAATCGGAGATGCCCGAGGCCGCGGAAGTCGGGGATCCGCAGCGCCAGCGACGGGTCTCCCCCGACTGCCAGGAGGAGAATCGCCTCCAATACGGATGACTTGCCCGAGTTGTTGTGCCCGGCAAAGAGATTGACCCGGTCCAGGCGATCAACTTGCAGCTCGTCGAAGAGACGGAGGTTCGTCAATCGCAGATTCTCGATCACTCTAGCCCCCTCTCTGGATGCATTCCGCTGTCTGAGGCCAGACAGCCCACCGCCTACTCCCTGCAACGCGGGAGACGCACGGCCCCGGCAGGCCACTTCATGGCTGTGGTCCGTTGCCCAGCCATCTCACTCAATATGGCCACCTTCCTCCAAGTGTAGCTACCAGTTCGCTCAATGTCGCGCCTAGGCCGCATGGTGGGCCAGTGAGTCGGCACCGAAGCTCTCTACAGATGAGCATGCGAGCGTGGTTCGGCTACCAGTAATCATT
>JAJDWM010000613.1 GCA_022825595.1 Bryobacterales bacterium
CTTGATCAAGCGAAAGAACAGGCGCGCGTTGAGGCGTTGGAAAAATACCCTGAGGGATCCGCGACTCAGATATCGGACTATATCTACAAGTATCACCGAGCAATCTATTTCCGGCGATTGGACAAGGCAAATCTTCCGGTATATTCCGGATTCGAAACGATCGTTTACTTGTCGACTGGCGTAGTGCGAAATCTGCTTGAGCCGTGCTATTGGATGTATGAGCGGGCCTTATCGTCGAGCGCAGAGGGCGCTGAGGAGAAGGTGATCAGTAAAGGTATTAGCCCGGCTATTCAAGACGACATTATCAAGCATCATAGCGGTAGGGCATGGAGCCTCCTTAGGGATGGACTCGACAAAATTGTCGTGGACTGTAGCGAAGAAGACGCGAGACAGGTGCATCGACTGTTCGAGCAGCTCGCGCAGTTGTTTCGAGAGCGGCTACAAGGTTCAGGCTCTGAGCCCCGTGCGACGTCGTTTTCGATTTCGGGCCAGGCACATGGGGCGAACCTAGCGGAGTTGGAGCGTCTGCTGAAGATTGCCCGCAGGGCCGCCCTGTTATATATCCGAGAGGGAGCTGCCAAGGACGACGGGTCGAGAGAATACTACTATGTGCCGAACCGAATCCTGTGGCCAATTCGCGGACTTGACCCTCAGGGACAACATGCCCGGGTCTCGTTGCAGGCAGACCGGTTGCTTGCGGCGGCGCGTGGTAGCACAACGCTGAAGGCCACAGTCACCGATGTTGGTACGGCGCAGGGGGGACTCTTCGATGACGGGCAGGCATAGTGCGTTCGACGTCCTTGTTACGGTGGCGAGTTGGGAACCGCGATTTCTGCTAGGAATCGAGCGCACCCTTCAACAGCACTCCGCGGAACGGATCCTTGCCTACTTCGTGGGGGAATACGGCGATCGGACAGCAGAAGCTAGGCGCGCTTTACGGAAGATATCGAAGGCACACTCGGGAACAGATCTCCACGAGCAAGAGATGACCTTCGGTGCACCAGACGGCGCGTGGCGCTTGCTGGAAAAGGACCTAGGACCGGCCGCAGGAATAGGAGGCTCAGTGCTTGTCGACCTTACGACGATGCCCCGCGAAGTAATCTGGAGCTCCTTATTTTGGCTCGAGGCAAGCGGAGCCAACGTGAGCTATGTATACCACCAGCCGAGGACGTACTCCTCCGATTGGCTCGCTAGGGATCCAAACGACCCTAGGCTTGTGTACAAGCTCGCGGGCACGCTCGAGGTTGGCCGGCCGACGGCGCTTGTGGCGGTCACCGGATTCGATGAGAAGCGATGTCGGCAAGCTGTAGAGTACTATGAGCCGGCGCGGGTGCTCCTTGCAGTGCAAACCGGCGATCAGCACGACAACGACAGTCGAAACGTAGGGCCGACGTTCGTTGCGAGCGGGATTCCGATCGACCGTACGGAAGTGGATGCATTCGGTGCAGATCACGGCTACAGCGCGCTCCGAGGCCCGGTAGAAAAACTGTCGCGGGACCACAACGTCATCTTGTGTTCTTTCGGTCCGAAGCCGTCGGCCGTTGCCTTATTCAGATTGCAACGTGAGTTTCAGCTGTGCGCACTGGCCTACATCGGCTGCAAGGAATACAACCGAGACTACTCGTCGGGCTTGGGCGACGCAATTTGCGGAAGCATCTCTTGGCAAACAGGCGTCTAGTGGGAGCGTGGCGGAAGTGGTGGCAGTGGAGCTATGCGGTGGAGCCGGAGGCTTGGCACGAGGCCTTGAGGCAGCGGGCATAGACATCGCGATCGCTGTCGAGCAGAACAAGTACGCGGCGTCGACTTACAAGTTCAACTTTCCGAACGTGGACGTGATTGAGGACGACATCAGGAAAGTGTCGGGCGGCCTGATTCTTCGGAAGTTAGGCGTGCGCCGGGAAGAGCTGGACGTGCTGGTTGCTGGCTTGCCATGCCAGGGGTTCTCTGAGTCGAACAGACGAACGAGGACAGTGGGCAATCCGAAGAACCTCCTGTACCGGGAGGTGCTGAGGATTTTGGCCGAGGTGAGTCCGCGGTGGTTCGTCATCGAGAACGTCGCCGGGATAAAGACGCTCAAGTCAGGGCGTTTCCTAGAGCGAATGCTGGACGAATTCCGAGCGACAGGTTACCGCACGGAGTGCGGCGTCTTGAACTCTGCGGATTTCGGCGTGCCACAGTGCCGTCGTCGGGCGTTTCTTGTCGGGACGCGCACAGCCAGCGAGTTCACATTTCCAAACGGTACAAGCGAAATGCGGACGACAGTGCGGGACGCCATTGCCGACTTGCCGCACTTGGAGAACGGTGCGAATGCCGATAGGCTGCCGTATGGCACGTTTCGAACGGATGTTGGCCAGTATGCGAAATCTTTGCGACCCGGCGACTTAGACACTGTCACTGGGAACGAAGTGAGCCGAAATTCGGCAAGAGTGATCGAGAGATATCGCTATATTGGAATGGGTCAGAACTGGAGCGCCATTCCAGCAAGACTGATGGAGAACTATGCGAATCCCAACCTGTGCCATACGGGAGTCTACTATAGGCTTCGCTGGGACGAACAGGCGAAGGTAATTGGGAACTTTCGGAAGAACATGTTGATTCATCCAGCGCAAGATAGGGGCCTGTCTATTCGCGAGGCGGCACGCCTTCAGTCGTTCGACGACCGACATGAGTTCATGGGACCGCTAAATGATCGACAGCAGCAGGTAGGCGACGCGGTGCCTCCGCGATTAGCTACAGCCGTCGGTAACGCCCTCAAGGAATGCCACGCGGGTTAGTCAGCACACCCTCTTTCTCGTGGCCTCGTACGAGACGCTGGATGCCCGCACGTAACGGCCCCGCCACCGAAGGGCCAGTGGCTTCTAATGTCAGTTCCCATGTCGTGCAGTTCTCGGCCAAGTGCAGAAGATGCGTGATCTGTGCCCACCGGCCCGCAAGGCTCGTTGACAAGGCGTCGGTGCTAGATGTTGAATTCTCACAGCCTTGCAAGCCCCCTGCCATTAAACGGCAAACCCACAGATCAGATGGCTCCTCATTCACGCCTCGCCCAACCTGATAGTGAAGGATGATCGACTTCCGCTGACCCCCTCGAAGTTTCCTACCACAGCCGGCGTCTCGGCGCGGGTGGCACGAGCGACTTACTCGAGTTCGACAACTTCGTCCACTTCCTTCTGGGCGAGCTGGTCGTGCTCTTGAGCGGTCCGGTGTCACTACTGTTGATCGCATCCGTCGTCGGGCTGCCTGCCGTGCCGTTGGTGAGGCTCGCACTACTTAGCTTTGCCCAGAATGATGCTTGGCTCGGAATCGCGGCATGGACGGTGCTGGGTGCCGTAACCACCACGGCGTCCAAGACATCGCGCCGGGAAAACCCGCAAGCGACTGTGCCGGCCCGTACGCCAGTGGTCGCGGCTGCCCAGGCGGGAGGGGGTGAGGCTTCAAGGGTTACCACACCCGAGGCCGAGGGAGATGAGCAGCCTGAGGGCGTAACCGTTCAGGGAGAAGTGCCGACGCTGGAGCCCGGTACGGCAGTGGACCTGCCGTTGGCCAGCTTTCTCTCTCGCGTCGGTGCAGTGGCTTTGGACTTCACACCTTTCGTCATCATCGGTCAAGCGCTGGACACTGGTGCGCTTCTGACCTTACTGATGTTCTTGGTGTACAACACCGCGATGTGGGCGTGGAGAGGCACGACTGTAGGCGGCATGATCTGCCGCGTGCGTGTGATCCGCACGGATGGCCGCGCCTTGGCCCCGCAGGACGGGGTCGTTCGGGGCATTGCCAGCGTGGTCTCCATCGCGTTTCTGGGGCTGGGCTGGATTTGGGCGGCGTGGGACGAGAAACGGCAGTCTTGGCATGACCGCGCCGCTGGCACCTATGTCGTGCGAGACCCGAGCGAATTCCGGGCCTGAATCGCGGATTCCGCTCTCCCTGGGCCGGCGCGTCCGACCGCGCCACTCGCCTATGTTGTAGCGATTGGCCCCTCTTAGGCTGGCCTGGCTTGCTCCGACGGGGCCGCCCCGGCGTTCGGTCCGGATAGCACCGGAGCTCCCAATGATCGGGCCAGGCCAGGTGGTGACCGCACGCCGCCTGTGAGGAGCTACGGTCGACGAATCCGATTGATCGCTGCAGTCGCTGCGTCGCGGACGGCTTGGTCGTCGCTCTGCCGAAGCTGTGCCAGCCTGGCCAACGCCATTGGATCCCGCCGAAAGCCGATCGAGTTGATCACGCCCACCAGCAGACTGCCCTCCAGCTTGCCCAGTGCGTCGCGCAATGCCTGATCGGCCGCGCCGGGAGGCATCGGCTCCAATGCAGTTCGCGCATAG
>JAJDWM010000436.1 GCA_022825595.1 Bryobacterales bacterium
ACGAGCGTGTCCCGATTGCCCTGCTGGCCATTGCCGACAATACACTGGTGCGGATGATCGATGCGGACGGCGTGATCTTGGAGAACCGCGGCCCGAAGGCGACCTCCTTGCCGTCCATCATTGGTATCGAAGAGAACATGCCGATGGCGGAGCGGCGCCTGCGCCTCGACCTCTACCAGCGGCTGATCCGCGTCTTCAAGCAGCGTGGCCGCGCCAAAGACGTGCAGGAGGTCAATCTGACGGATCCCACCAATGCGGTGGTGCGGGCGAAGCACCGAGGGCAGGTGGTGGAACTGCAGATGGGCGACAGCAACCTGCCGCACCGTCTGGATGTGTTCCTGAGCTACTTCGATGCTTGGCAGGCCGAGTTCGGCCCCTTGGAGTCCGTCGATCTGCGCTTTGAGAGGCAGGTTGCCGTGCGGCCGCAGCCGGAGAGCAGGGGGTAAGGGATGACTGACCGGCCGAACACCTACGTAGGGCTCGACGTTTGCGGTGCGCTGGCCCGATGCGTGGTCGGAGTCGGGGAGGGCACCGATCTGGAGTACCTAGCCTGCGGCTCGATGCCCGAAGTGCGTTGGGATGACCCAGAGGGCCGCAGCAGCGAGCTTACGGCCGAGGCGCTGCACGAGGTCGTGTGCGAGGTCGAGAGGGACGCGGGCCTGACCGTTGTCTCGGCGGTCGTCGGGACTACCGGACCGCAAGTTCACGCGCAGCTTGTCCGCAGCGCGATCGACTTGCAGCCCGGTTCCCGGCCCGTAACACTGGATGACGTGCGGGCCGTTCTCGAGAAGGCCGAGGAGGGCGTAAGGGGCGAGAGTGCCACGATCCTTCAGCAAGTTCCGCTCGAGTTTGTGGCAGGAGGCCAAGCCGGCGTTTCCAACCCCTTGGGCTACACAACGGATCGGCTAGAGGCCTATACGCGCGTGGTGGAGACCGACCGGCGCAGCTTTGAACGAGTAAACACCACTGTCAAGCGGGCCGGCATCCGCGTCGACGAGTGTATTCTCGGCGGCTTCGCGGCCGCATACGCCACCTTGGATCCATCCGAACTCTCCGCGGCCGTTGCTCACCTGGACATTGGCAGGTCGGCCTCCAGCCTTACTGCGTATCTCGGCGGAAGCTTGCGGCTGGCGTGCGGCATTCCGATCGGCTGCGAGGACTTGGTCCGCGACGTAGCGGCCACCTTTGGCACAGATGAAGCAGTGGCCTCTTCGCTCATCAGCCAGCTTGGCCGGGTCGATTACGATTCGGGAAACCCGCAAATGACGATCTTCGTGCCTGGCCCGGATCCCACGGACCCGGCGGCGTCAGGAGCCGTACGCTCTTGGAGTCTGCTCACCAAGGTAATCACAAGGCGCATAGACGATTGTTTCGACTATGTGCGCGCCGAGCTTCGCGAAGCGGGACTCCGTCTGGACGAGTTGGATGCACTGGTTCTGACAGGGGATCCGGCGGCCTTGCCCGGCATAGCGTCCGCTGCCACTAGGGCCACCCGGATCAATGCTCGGGTCGGGATCCCCACGGGTCTGAGGGGCTTGCCCACGGCTCTTCGGAGCCCCGGGTGGGCTTGTGCGGTGGGCTTGGTGCAGTATGCACACCTCCTCGTTCGCGAGTCGATGGGGGAAGCGGCTGCGTCCGACGCGCAGGGCGACAGCCGGCGCTTCGCCGAGGAGAGAATTCTATGACCGATAGTCTTGTTGGCGGTGTCTCAGGACAGCGGGAGGGCCCGCCCCGGTTCACGTTGGAGAGGGTCGACGAGTCCCTCCTGACGATCAAGGTGATCGGCATCGGAGGTTGCGGCGGCAACGTGCTCGACTCGATGGTCGACTCAGGATTGGCGGGAGTCGACCTCATCGCAATCAACACGGACCGGCAGGCGTTGGATGCGTGTCGGGCGCCCAACAAGCTCGAGGTCGGCGTGCGGCTGACTCAAGGGCATGGCACGGGCTCGAACCCGGACTTGGGCCGGCAGGCGGCCTTGGAGCACACGGAAGAGCTGAACGAGCTGCTCAGCGACGCGGACATGCTGTTCTTGATCGCCGGGCTGGGTGGAGGGACCGGCACGGGCGCTGCCCCGGTTATTGCGTCCCTGGCGAAGCAGCTCAACGTCCTGAGCATCGCCTTCGCAGTTTGCCCGTTCTCATTTGAGGGGCAGAGGCGGGCCCGCGTGGCTTCGGACGGGCTCGCGCTGCTAGAGCAGCAGGCCGACACCGCGATCGCCATCGACAACGACCGGCTGATCCAGTGGGCCGAGGAGGGAACGGGGATTCTGGACGGATTCCAGGTGGCCCACCGCGTGGTCGAGCGAGTGATCGGCGGGATCGCTGCGATCCTAAATCACAAGGGCCTTCTCAATGTCGACTTTGCCCATGTGCGCGAGGTTTTCCAGAATGGTGGCTCCGGAATTGCCGGCTACGGCGATGGGAGCGGGCCGGACGCTGCCGTGAAGTCGGTCCGCGCGGCAATGGCTCATCCCCTCATGGGCTCGGACTCGCTTGGCGGCGCTGGCCGTGTGTTGGTGAACCTTCACGTGCCGGATGGATTCAGTATGGGCGACTGCACGGAGGCGCTTGGCATCGTGCAGGCTGAGGTCCTCTCCGAAGCCCAGTTGATTGTGGGCGTCGTTCCGGGGAATAGTCCGGAGGACACCGCCAGCGCACTCGTAGTGGCCGCGAGCGCAAGCGCCAACGATGAGGCGGTGGCTTTGGAGCCAGAGGATCCCGAGAGCCGGCGCTCGGCGGACACCGAGAGGGAGTGGAGGGTGGAGCGGGTGATCAACCTAGGAGGTCGGGAGCCCCCCGACGTCGGGGATTCGAGCTCCGACATGCTCCCAGCGGAGGCAGAGCCGCCCGCCGAAACGCCGGGGGAGGCGACGCCGTCTCCACCTCCGGTCCCCGTTCGCGCTCCTGAGACGGAACTCGACACGGATCCGAGCCCGGAGCAGGAGCTGATGCCGCCTTCGACTGCAGAGGCGGACGATGAGACGGTTGGCGCGTACTCCCGCCGACGCGGCTCGTCGTTCTTCGGACGCCGCAGGATCTTTCGGTAGACCGGGCCGCTAGCTGCCTTGGCCGGAGGTGCCCGAGAGCGGCGGCGGGTAGTGCTATAACGGTCCGCATGCACCGAAGGGGATTCCTGACCTCATCCTCCGTCGCTGCGGCGGTGGGCGCATCTGCCTCCGGGGAGGATGGCACCGAGAACCAGATCTTCGAACTGCGATGCTACCGGCTGCGCTACTCGAAGTCCGACCAGTTCGGACGGCTAACGGGCTTTCTCCGGGACGAGCATCTTCCGATGGCCAAACGTCTGGGTCTGGTGCAGGGATATTTTCGGGTGACGCTGGGGGAGTTCACGCCGCGGGTGTACACTTTGGCCGCCTACGATTCCTTGGCGGACATGGGCCAGAAGATGGCGGCGAAGCGGGCCGATGAGGCCTTCGCCAAGGCCAGTGCCGAGTTCGGGTCAGCCGACGAGGCACCATATGATCGCGTCGAGAGTTGGCTGTTGCGAGCCTTCGACGGAATGCGGTCAATTGAGGTGCCCTCTGTGCCTGAGCAGCCCCGTACATACGACCTGCGGATCTATGAGCAGGAGACTGCCCGCGACACGCAAGAGAAGATGCGCATGTTCAACGAGGCGGAGATCGAGATCTTCCGCGACTGTGGGATCCATCCGCTGTTCTTCGGCGAGACGATCGTTGGTTCGCACATGCCAAGCCTAATGTACATGTCGCACTACGCCGACATGGACGCCCGAGGCGAGGCCTGGTCCACGTTCGTGCGCAGCGACGGATGGAACGAGATCAAGAACCGGTCCGGGTGGAGCAACGCGGACATAGTGTCGACGGTTTCCAACATCCACCTCGCCGGATTGCCGTTCTCGCCGATCCGCTAGCGGCCGCGACTAGAATGTCCGCATGCGACGACGAGAATTCCTCAAGACCGCGCCTGCTGCGGCTGCCTTGGCCGGCTGGCGCTGTGCAGGGACTGACGATCGGCCGAACGTACTGTGGATCTTGGCAGAGGATTTTTCTCGCGATCTTGGCTGCTACGGGAACGATCTGGTCCAGACTCCTAATCTGGACGCCCTCGCCAGCGAGGGCGTGCGCTATACCCAGTGCATTTGCACTGCGCCAGTCTGCTCGGCGGCTCGCTCGGCGCTGATGACGGGGATGTTCCAGACGTCGATCGGAGCCCACAACCACCGCAGCCACCGCGACGTGCCGTACGATCTCGCCCATGGCGTCCGTACGGTGACCGGGCTATTTCGGGAAGCAGGCTACTTTACGGCGAACTGCACGACCCCCGCCGATGGCGTCCGCGTTGGCGGCAAGACGGACTTCAACTTCCACGCGGATCGGCCCTTCGACGGACAGGATTGGGCCGCGCGCCCGGCGGGAGCTCCGTTCTATGCACAGGTGAACCTGCCCGAGACCCATCGCAGGTTCAGGCGGTTTCGGGCTTCGCCGGTAGATCTCGAGGCCATCGATCTGGCGCCCTACTATCCGGACCACCCGGTGGTACGCGAGGATGTCGCCCTTTACTTGGACACAGCCCAGCACCTGGACGTCAAGGTCGGCAGGGTACTACAGCGGCTCAAGGACGAGGGCCTGTACGACAGCACTATCATCTTCTTCTTCGCGGATCATGGCCAAGCCCTGCACCGGGGCAAGCAGTGGCTCTATGAGCAGGGGATCGCGATCCCGCTGATCGTGCGAATTCCGGAGCGATACCGACCCGTGGGGTTCTCGCCCGGAAGCTCGGACGACCAGCTTCTCCAGCACATCGACATCACGACCACGTCACTGTGCCTGGCGGGCATAGCGCCAGCAGAGTCCATGCAGGGGCGCGTGTTCCTCGGGCCGGACGCCGGTCCGGAGCCCGACTACGCCTTTTCGGCGAGAGACCGGTGCGACGAGACTGTGGACCGAATCCGATGCGTGCGGGGCAAGCGCTACAAGCTGATCCGGAACTTCCTTCCTGAGAGGCCGTACTCGCAAACCAATCACTATAAGGACACGAGCTATCCGGCCTTGCAGGTCATGCGCCAGCTGCATGCTGAGGGCTCGCTGCAAGGGCCGCCCGCCCTGTGGATGGCCCCGTCCAGACCAGACCTTGAGCTGTACGACTTGGAATCGGATCCGCATGAGGTCGTGAATCTGGCCGAAGATTCCCGGCACGCCGAGATCCTAGAGGAGCTTCAGGTGAGGCTTAACGAGTGGATCGAATCTTCAAACGACCATGGCAGGGTTCGCGAAGACCCTATCCCTGGGGAGTACGCGCTGCGGACTATGGTGGACGGTTGGCACACCAACCGGGGAGTGCTCTCGCGGACGCCGGCGGGACTCAGCCTCAACATGGACAGCAGCGGTCGCCGTGAGGCGGACATAATGGTGCCGTGGGTTGCGCTTGGCGGTCCGCTGCGTCTGGAGCTGGCTCTACGCAGTGAAGCTCCGGTTGAATTCAAGGTGCGATGGGGTACGCCTGTGTCCATGGGCGGGCAAGGAGAGCACGTTGTGCGGCTCTCGGGAGGCGGTGCGCTGGAGACCGTAGATGTCGACTTCGAGTGCGACGGATGGTTGACTTGGTTCGGTCTGCGCTTCGGCGAGGGCAGGACTGCCATGGAGTGCCGGAGCGTGCGTCTCCTGCGCCGCGATGAAAGGGTTGACACGGTGATCCGAGAGTGGTCGTTCACCTGATTCGCCAACCTGGCGAGATCCGTGTGGGAACATCTCCTTGACGGTTCTGGCCTGTACAGCGGCAGCATCCGCACCGAGACCGCCGAAGGCAGCTTGGCTGCTGGGGTTCGTGCGGGACTCCGGGGCAAGTCATCGTGAAACGCGCCCGCCCTGCGCTAGTCCGAAGTTCCAGCCCGGACCGGCCCCAAGGCTTCTGACAGTAGCCTCTCTGCACCATATTGGTCGGCCTTTATTGTTGGCTGCGAATTCGGCGTCCGCCTGCGGCGGGATCACCCAATACTGCAGTTTGCGGCTGGATGTTGCGTGACGGATTAATCGGGCATCAG
>JAJDWM010000238.1 GCA_022825595.1 Bryobacterales bacterium
CTCGCCGTCCCGCAAGCCCTCGACGAGCTGGGCGATGGCCGTCGCTTGGTCGCCGCGCGGCGTGTAGTCGGATGCCAGATGGAAGCCCATCATGGCCCAGTCTAGCGACGCGCCATCGGCGCCCTCCCGGGACCGGGACGCGCGTTCTCTGGGCGCACCGGCGTGGCTGAAACCGCATCCGCCGCCTTTCGCGTACTCTGGAGAAGAGAAGCATCGGCGGAGTTGCCGCCGCTAGAGGTTCGCGCCCGAACCGGGCGCCCGGCGCGCACTGCCTTGCCGGTACGAAACGTTAAGGGTTTGAAAAAGGGGGAAATCAGAAATGAGTACACCAAGAGTGCGGATTGTGGCCTTGCTCGGGGCCTTGGTCCTTCACGCATCGAGTGCCTTCGGGCAGACGGCCTACGGGTCCGTCAACGGGACAGTCACGGATGCCAGCGAGTCTGTCATACCAGCTGCAGTGGTCACTCTCACCAACGTCGAGACGCAGGTGCAGACCGAGGCGCAGACGAATGCAAACGGCTACTTCCTGTTCATCAACGTCGTGCCCGGCACGTACTCGCTGAGCGTTGCTGCAGACGGCTTCAGCCGGGCCGTCGAGCAGCAGTTCTCGCTGAACGTCAACCAGACGCGTACGCACGACTTCGCGCTGGCGGTCGGCGCGGTCACCGAGACGATCGAAGTGGTGGCGGAGGCTGCCCTGCTGCAGCAGTCCACGTCGGAGCTTGGCACGGCCATCACGGAGGAGGCTGTCAAGGACCTGCCCCTGAACGGGCGCAACTACTCCCAGCTTCTGACTCTTACCCCGGGGGCGACTCCGGTGAGCACGGCACAGGGCAACGGCGGCGGCACGAGTTTTAACGCTCCGGTGGCCCTTCCGGGCTCGACCTTCTCGCTGCCATCGATCAACGGTGCTTGGAACCGAAGCAACATGAACCTTCTCGACGGGGTCATCAACCACTGGTTCTTCGGCCAGAGCTGGGCCGTGCTTCCGATCGTCGACGCAGTCCAGGAGTTCAAGGTGCAGTCGCACAACGACAAGGCCGAGTACGGCGGCGTGCTGGGCGGCGTGATCAATCTGGTATCGAAGTCCGGCACGAACGAGTTCCACGGAACCGTGTGGGAGTTCGTCCGGAATGACTTCTTCGACTCGCGCAATCCGTTCCTCGACGCCACAAGCGACGGCCCCACCCCGTTCCGCCAGAACCAGTACGGTGTCGCCGTGGGCGGTCCGATCGCGAGGAACCGCACCTTCTTCCACTTCGCGTGGGAGGGCTGGAAGTACCGCCGGGCTCAGCAGCAGTCATACTTCCACCCCACGGACGCCGAACGCAGCGGGGACTTCAGCAGCTCGATCCTCGCCCAGACGATCTTCGATCCGACCACGACGCGCGTGAACCCGGCCGACGCCCAGACTTTCCTCCGGGATGCGTTCCCTAACAACATGATCCCGGGTTCGCGCATCGACCCGATGACGCGGAACTACTTCGAGAACTACTTCGACCGTCCGAACATCGCCAGCCCGGCCTTCAACGTGATCAACACGCGACCGCAGCAGAGCGACAACGACACCATGCAGGTCAAGGTTGACCACCGCTTCGGGAACGCCGACAACCTATGGTTCCGCTACAGCCAGCTCAACAACCCGCAGACCCTGCCCGCGACGGTCAAGAACGGTCGCATCTTCAGCAACCGACCGCGCAACATCGCGGGAGGCTGGGTCCACCTGCTCGGCACAAGTCTCGTGTTCGACACCAAGTTCGGCTGGGTGCGCGAAGCCCTGAACACTGAGGCCGACTTGGCCGCAGGGCTGGGCCCCCTAGAGTCGGACGGCTGGCTAGGGCTCAGTGAGTTCGGAGCTCCCGGGATCGGACTTCAGGCCCCATACGGCGGGGCCGGCATCTCCACTCCGCGCCCCGAGACCGACTGGCAATGGATGATCAGCGAGGGTGTGAGCTGGATCAAGGGCAACCACAACGTCAAATTCGGCGGGATGTACATCTGGCAGGAGCGCGATGCGCTCACGACCCAGCATTCCGTTCCCTTCAACAACGCCCAGACCGCCGATCCGATCAATCCCGGCACGACCGGGAACTCGGTCGCCTCGGCCCTGCTCGGCTACCCGGCTCAGTACACGATCCGCAACCAGAACTACAACACCACTTGGCCTTCATTGGGCTTGTACGTCCAGGACGAGTGGAAGGTCTCCAACCGCGTGACCCTGAACCTCGGCCTGCGGTACGACACGTACTGGACGGGCCGCATGAACCGCGGCATGCAGAACGGGTTCGACTGGGAGACGGGAGACTGGCTGATCGGCGGGGGCAGCATGCCGCGCCCGTGCAGCGAGGTGGGCATCGCGCCATGTATTCCTGGCACGGGCACCATCGCCGACCTGCCCTTTGGCCAGCACATCCGGCTGGCGGACGATCCCAACATGTACGAGCCGGCGCACGACGGCTTCCAGCCGCGCGTCGGGATCGCCTGGCGAGTGCGCGAGACGACCGTCGTGCGCGCCGGATACGGCGTGAACTACGACAGCCTCACCGGCGTGATGCAGGGCTTCCAGCAGTCGATCGGCACTTGGCCGGACAAGCAGTTCGCACAGCCCGCATACAACGGCACCGGCGAAGATCTGACCAGCGTCGGTCGCGCCAACCAGCTGGGGGGAGCCCCGCTTCCCGACCCGTCGCCGTTCGGCAGCGCAGGATGGTACGCCAATCCGCGCACGAAGCCCGCCTACTCCCACCAGTGGAACGTCGAGATCCAAGAGCAGCTGAAGAACAACCTGACCTTCTCAATCGCCTACGTCGGCAGCCGCACGAAGCGCCTTGAGCACAACGGGGCCGCCAACACGGCGACCAGCACGGGGGCGGGCACTCCGGAAGAGGTCCGCCAGCGCCGCCCATTCCCGTACCAGACCACGATGTTCTACGGAAACTTCTGGGGCCAGGGGTGGTACGACTCCCTGCAGATGAAGCTGAACCGGCGCTTCAGCAACGGATTCCAGGCGCTGATCAGCTACACTTGGTCAAAGGCCCTCGACACGCAGAGCGGCTGGTTCGGGGCCGAGAATGGCATCGGCGGGAGCTCCGCGGTCCAGAACTACTACGATCCGCTGGACAATAAGGGGCCCTCGGGGTACAACATTCCCCACTTCCTCTCGATCGCTGCGGTCTGGGAACTGCCCTTCGGGCCCGGCAAGCCGATGCTGAACTCGGGCGCGGCGGCCCACATCCTTGGCGGATGGCAGCTGAACACGATCGCCCAGTTCCGTTCGGGCCAGCCGGCCAACCTGTCTGTGACCGGCGATGTCGCCAACATCGGCAACGAGGTTGCTTGGTGGAACTACGCCCGGCCGAACGTAGTCGGCGATCCGCACTCGGGCGGCGGCACTGAAGCGCGCTGGTTCAACACGTCCGCCTTCGACACGCCGGTACTGTCCTACGGCAACACGGGCAAGAACGTGATCTACACGGCGGGGGTGCAGAACATTGACGTATCCCTGTTCAAGAAGGTGGCGATCGGGGAGCGCTACAGCGTTGAACTGCGCATCGAGTCCTTCAACGCGTTCAACATCCAAAACCTCGGGGCGCCCAACACGGTCTTGGGCAATCCCAACTTCGGGCGAGTGGCCAGCCTTGCCCAAGCGACCCGTCCGAGGGTCTTCCAGCTGGGCCTGAAGTTCATATTCTGAGGTCGGCTGCGTCCGGTCTGCCGGGGTGGCCCGCCGTTGGGCGGGCTGCCCCTTTCACTCGGGGCGGTCAGGGCCCCGCGGCCAGTCGCGGAGCTGACGCGCCAGCCATACGTCGTCCCTGTCGGCGTGGCACAGCAAGCACGCGTTGGGGCTGTGCTGCCTGCCGAAACGGCGAGTGGCCTCCGCATCCGGAATGTCGTCGATGCGGTGGGTCGCGGCCTCGAACAGCAGCGCGTGCATGATCTTCGGCATGTGGCACGACGCGCATCGGCTGCCTTCTGACCCTGCGGAGTGCCGGGTGTGCAGCTCTGGCGCCTCCCCGTAGCTCGAATGGCACTGCAGGCACATGCGGTCCTGCGCGTCCGGGTGCTTGAGCGAGGCCGGGTTGCGCTCCGGATCCGGCGGGTGGGGATTGTGGCAGTTCCCGCAATGGGCGCCTCCCAGCCGATAGCAGGCCGTGCGCACGAAGGACTCGCCGATGAACGTCGTTTCGCGGAAGCGTCCGTCGCGGTGGGTGGCCTTGGCAGAGAATTCATTCAGTGGCCGGCCCTTGTACGATCGGTCGAAATCGGGTGACCTGCCGGTGAAGTTGACCTCGCCGCTAGGGCCGATCTCCACCAAATTGGACTGCATGTGGCACTGGCCGCAGATCGAGACATAGCGCTCGGCTCCAATCTCCGCGAAGCGCACGGGCGTACCGCCGGGGACTCCCTTGGAGGCGGCCTCCGCGTGATCCGCGGACGGTCCGTGGCACATTTCGCAGTTCACACCAGCTTCGGCGTGCCGGAAGTCCACGGGTCGCAGCGGCTGGGCTGCGGCCAGCTGGCTGGTATGGCAGCTGGCGCAGTTGACTTGGTAGTTCGTTGCCCTGCTCATGCGGTGGAATGCCCCTAAGTCGGCGCGCTCAGTGCCCGGGGGATCGATCACCTTCCAGAAGTTGAGCCAGCGGCCCTGCACGGCGCTGTACTGGACGGGCAGGACGTGGATGCTGCCGTTCGCCAGTTCAGTCGCATACGCCTGCTGCCACTTCGAACCGATCACGTGGTCGATTCTGTGGCGCTGCCAGCCCCCGATTCCGTCAGGAAGCTCGATGTAGTGCCTGCCGTCCGAAATGCCGATCCGCGCTTCAACTGCGCCGTCATCTGAGAGCACTTCCGCCCCTGCCCCGAAATCCGCTAGAACGTCCTCCGGCTTCCACGGTCGGAACATCCGCCCCATACCCGTGCGCGCCCAGGAATCGTGAATCTCGGTGTGGCAGCCTCGGCATGCGGATGAGCCGGCATAGCGGGCGTTCTCTCGCGGCGCGGTATCCCTGTTGGGAGCTGGCGGGTGCAGCGCCGGTCCCTCCATGGACACGACGATTCGATCGAGCTCCGCGCTGGTGGTTTCCGGCGGAAGGCCCAAAGCCCGGCGGAGATGAACGGCAGCCCGCTCCGCGAGCTGGCCACCCGCGCGGACGGCGTCGGCGAGGTTGGCCGCAGCCTGGTCCGGCTGGTCGAGCAGTGCATGGGCGATGCCCAGCAGGTAGGCTGTCGACGGATTCGCGCGCTGCAGAGACCTGGATCGGACGAGCTCGTCGACCGCACTCCGCGCCAGCTCGAGGCGCCCGGGACCTTCAGAGGCGAGTGCATCCGCCAATGCCGCTCGGCCCAAGACAGCCCGGCCCGTGGCCTCAAGCTGGGGCCGCAACCGCTCCCACCGCTTCTCGCCGATGCTTGCCGGCTTGTCGAAGCGCTCCAACTGGTACAGGGCTTCCTGTGCGTCCACGGCCGCCTCCCTGAGGCGACCCAACGTCGCTTCGGCATCGGCTATAGCGACAAGCAGAAGGGGATTCTCCGGTGTCATCCGCAGAGACTGCCGCGCATGGCGGATTCCTCTGGCCAGATCGCCCGCGTCAATGGAGCTCTTGGCGGCGATGTCCAGGATGCCGGAGAGCAGGGCAGAGTCCGGAAAGCCCATCAGGAACTTCTCGGCTAGAGCCTTCTTGCGCGCTGGAGACGCCGCCGCCCAGATCTCCTTGATGGCTCGCCGCTCTCCCGCGTCCTCGGCTTGGTCCAGGATCGTAAAGCCGTTAACGCGCTCCCGGAAGAGGACGGTGTCCACCTCTTGAGACGAACCTGCAGCGGCCAACAGGAGCCCGAAGACTGTAGTGGCCGCAACCCCAACCCTAGGCCGAGCGGGCCGGGATTCTTGGAGCCACCACGGCAAATGGCGCGCCGTGCGGGTCAATCCGAACGGCAGCGATCGTTCTTGCCAGCGGCGGCTACCCATCTTCAGCTGGGCGTGTCAAGTATAGGCGGAGCCGCCCAACGCATCGTGCCTAATTCCGAGTGGATCTCGGCGCACGCGCGCATCGGCCCGAAAGGGCGCATCGGGGAGGATGTGCACATCAGGCGGAGTGCCCGCATCGACCGATGTGCCCGGATCGACCGTGACTGCCGTCTCGGCAAGGAGATCCGCCTGGGCAGAGGTGCCATCCTTAAGGCGCTCGTCTGGGTGGGCGAGGGTGCCGAGATCGGACGCAGCGCGGTGATTGAGCGTGGCGCGAGTCGCGTTTCTCGGGGCGGATTCACAAGTCGACAAGCACGGCAGGATCGGCAGGATCGGCAGGGACGCGAAGGTCGAGGACAAGGTCCGGATCGGGCACAAGTGGACCATCGGCGAGCGGACATTCGTGGGCGCCCGCGGCACGGTGGGCTCCCACGCCGCACTGCAGGACCGCGTGACTGTCGATACCGACGTCACCATCGGCAGCCTCGTGAGCGTGGACAGCGACACATCGATACACAGCGGAACGCGCCTAGGGCCGAGCTGTGATGTCGGGTGGGGCGTACTGACCAGTAAGGGCACTACCATCGGCGATCTGGCCACGATCGAGGAAGGGGTTGCCTTGGCCCCGGTCTCGACGATCGCAGGCGGAACGCGTGTGAGCGTGGCGCCGAGATCACCCACCGCCCCCGGGCGGTGACCGCCCGCTCGTCCAGCGGACCTATCGCGCATTGCCGCGATCCCGACCGGGACCGCCGTACTGCCAGCGGCTGCTTGCCGCCACATTGGCCGACGCGGGGACGACCGCTCCCCGACGCCCGCGTCGTCCATCAGGACCGCGTGCTTCTCCAGGACGGTCTTGTCGCCCACGCGGCAGTTTCGCCCGGTCTCCGCCATCGCCTCGAAGACCGCGCCGCTTCCGATTTGGCCACTGGGCGCGACCGTGGCCAAATCGCCGATCCGGACACGCGCCCCGACCGACGCGAGGGCTCCGACGGTCGAGTGCGCGTCGAGCACTGCGTTCTCCCCTACGGTCGCCGCCAGAGCGAGGACGGCGCCGAGGTGTAGGCGCGAACCGTCGCCAACCTGCGCTTGCTCGCTCACACCTGCGGCCTCCTCGATGCGGACGTTGGCGCCAATCTTCGCGTCCGCTTGCACCCTGACGCCGGAGGCGATCCGCGCTCTCGCGCCGATCTCCGCACCTTATCCGACGTCGGCACTGTCACCGATGCTGGCCTTGCGTCCGATCTCCGCGAACGTGCCGATCTCGGCTCCCGCGCCAACCTTCGCCCCCCCATCCGACATTGGCGCGGCTCCGGCTCCGCGCCTTCGGACGGATGTTGACGTTCGGGCCGATCGCGGCTCCCGCCTCGACCACCGCCGTCGGGTGCACTTGGGCGGTCGGGTCGATCCGCGCCTCAGGCCGGGTGTCGGGAGCGTTTCGGACCGCAGCGCTCATGCGCCAAGCGTCTCAGACGGCTGTCATTTCTCGGCGGGCACCTAATCGATCACCGCGGTACGGAAGCCTCTGGCCCGTTGCTCTCGCAGTGTTCCCCCGGAAGGATCCGCACCCAGCGGTCCGTCTTCACACCGCCGGCGAGCACCACTCCTTCGGCAACATAGGACCAAGCGCCGATCTCCGCCCCCCGGCCAATCTTCGCCCCCTCGCGAATCTCCACCCCTCGGCCGACCTTTGCGTTTTCCCCGATGACCGCTCTCGCTTGGACCTGCGATACGCGCCCAAGATCGGCCCTAGCGCCGATGCGCACCCCGCCTCCGACGGTCGATTCCGGTCCGATGACCGCATCCTCCCCGATCCGGACCCCCTCGCCAATCCTCACCCTCTCGTAGATGAAGGCTCCCCCGCCAATCCTCACTCCCTTGTTGATCCGCGCGTGGGGGCCAACTTCCGCGCCCCTGCCGATCTCCACGTCTCGCCCGATGACGGCCTTCGGGCAGATGTGTGCGTTCTCGCCGATTACCGTGCGGGGCCAGATCTGGGCCTTCTCGTGGACATGCGCACCGTCACCGATCCGGACGTCTGCCGTGATCAGGGCGAACCAGCCCACTCGAGCACTCTCGCCGACCACACTGCCTTCTCCGATGACTGCGCCTTCGTCAACCACCGCCCCATCACCAATGCGCACCCGACTCCCGATCCAGACATCCTCGCCGATCCGCGCGGAGCTGTGCACCTCGGCGCTCGCATGGACCGCCGCGCCCGGATGGACCCGCCCCTCAGGCCGGGCGTCCGGAGTGTCCGGGACCTTGGCGTTGCTCATGCACCAAGCATCTCAGAGGACTGTCATCCGCCGGGGGACTGCCCGTGCAGCCGTTCGATCAACCCGGAGGCTTCGGGGAGCCAGCCGCTGGGGTTGATCCCGCGCTAGTGACCGACCACAGCCACCCATCGGCCGGTCACCCCAGCCACAGCGGTGGATCAGGGGAGTCCGACACGGGCCAGACAAGTCGGCGCTCTCGCCTGGCTCGTCAGAGCACCATGAACGCCATCCCGCCCAACGCAATTCGGACGCGATCAAGACTGAACGTGACGCCGCTCGTACATGGGCGGACTTGTGTAGACGGATCAGAGCAGGTGTTGGACGGCTTCCGGCACAGTGTGGGCAGTTCGATCCGCGCTATCTCGGAACGCTTAGTCGCTCACTCGTGCTCGGAGATCTCTACCGCGTCACTGTATCGATCTCCTTGATTAGGTCGTCTGCTGGTAGGTCCCGATTCTTGCAGTCGATGTCTTGGTCTCGGCGCCATTGGCGGCATCGGCGGACGCTTCCAGTCTGGTGGCACGGGTTTGTAGCCGCGCTTTTCTGACGTTTTCTTGTCTCTGGCGTTTGCTGGACCGAAGATTTTGCTGAGCATTGGTCTCCTCCTTCGGAAAGCTAGCGATTCGTGCCGCTCTTCGTGAACATGATAGATTCGCGGACCGGCTCATCTCGGCACGATCAAACTTAGGCGTTCCGGATACCGGGCCAGTCCAGTGCGCCAGCGGCCAGTCTGATCGGACCTTGCGACGGATGCCAAGGTGTCATCTGGACGCTGGCGAGCAAACGCCAACACAACCGCACAAGCACCAGCACTAACAGACGCCGTGGGTTGCGCGAACGGCAAGGACCAAAGCGCCCGCTGTCACCGACGCTCGCCGACCCAGAAGGAGTCCTCCTAGGCAGGGCCTGCAGGGGAATGTAGCGGCGCTCGGGTATCCGTGCATCCAGCCGAGCCGTCCGCAAGGTCTTGCCATCTGCTCAGGTGCGAGCGATCCGGCGTCAAATGAAGGCCACCGAACCGTCGGCACGGAAGCCCGTTGTCCGCTTCCAAGACCGTGGCGGATAGTGCCGAAATGCCTCCTCGTTCAGTTCTACGCCCCAGCCCGGCTTGTTCGGGATGTCTGCGTAGCCATCCTTGACCATCGGTGGCTCGTCCAGCACGTCCCGGCGCGCGTCGTCGACGGGCGCCCTGTACTCAAGGATCAGGAAGTTCGGCGTAGAGGCGGCGAAGTGGATGTTGACCATAGTGGCGAGCGGACTCATCGGGTTGTGAGGTGCCACCATCATGTACTGAGCTTCCGCTATGGCCGCGATCTTCTTCATCTCGAGGATTCCCCCACAGATGCAGACATCGGGCTGCACGATGTCCAGCGCCTGGATGTTGATCAGGTCGCGGAATTCGTATTTGGTGTAGTTGCATTCTCCGGAGGCCAGCGGGATGTTGACGTGGTCCGCGAGCTTCTTCATCGCGTCCGGGTTTTCCGGCCGGATTGGCTCCTCGAGCCAGAACGGGTACAGCGGCTCGATCTCTCGGGCGACCCGAATCGCGCGCTGCACTTCGAAGTAGCGCGCGTGTATGTCAACGGCGATGTCGTGGTCCGGGCCCACGGCGTCGCGAACGGCCCGCACCCGCTCGCCGGCGATGCGCGTGACCTCGTTGTACGGCATTTGGTTGTCCCCCGGATTGTGAGGGGACATCTTGCAGGCGTTGTAGCCGAATCGTTCTCGGAGCTCAACAGCGTTGTCCGCCGCCTCTTGCGGCGAGCCGCCACCGATCGACTGGTACAGCCGCACCTTGTCGCGGACCCTTCCGCCCAGCAGCGCCCACACGGGCAGGCCGGCAGCCTTGCCCGCGATGTCCCAGAGAGCGTGCTCGATGCCGCTGATCGCCGAGTTGACCACAGAGCCGCCTGGGAAGCGGGTCGTGTTGTACATGAGGTCCCACAGGTGCTGGATATTGCGGGGATCCTGGCCCACTAGCCAGCCCTTGTAGTCCTTGATGACCTCGACCGTGGCCAAGTCCGGACCGCACGAGTAGGCCTCGCCGATCCCATGGATACCTTGGTCCGTCAGGATCTTCACGTACACCCAGTTCCGGCCGCTGATGTTTCCCGTGCCGCCCTGCTCCCCGCGTGTGCTCCCTACGAGGAAGGTCTGGATGTCGGTGATGCTCATCGGGGGCTGGTTGCCGATTTGCGATGGAGCGGGCATTGCGGCGGCGCCCGCTGCCGCAAGGCCGCCTCGACGAAGGAAGGAACGGCGTCTCATCATGTAGGAGTTTCCGGTAATCCGCGCCCGCCTGTCAATCCTGCTCGTAATGGTCTGGTGACGGCATGCGCGGGGCCGCCGTGCCACCGGGCCCTCGCGAGCGGCCGCGAGGGCCCGGCCAAAGCCGTAAGGAGGGACGAGGCGAGTGCCGTTCCCGAGCCGTCTTCCACGGGGCAGTCCAGCCGCCGAAGAGCCCGACGGCGGAGTCTAGCGAGCTCTCGCGGCCGCTCCGTTGGCAGGGACGTCGGTCCAGCGATGTCCCTGCCACGGCGTCTCGATCGCCGGACGGGGGCGACCGCTGGCACCTCGCCCCAATGGTTCTGGCTTCCCCTATCATGAGAACCCATGGTGAGGAGGCCGGAGAGTCCTGGGCGCATAGCTTTCCGATCAATCTTCATCGCAGCCGCCGTCAGCGGGGTGCTCCTTGTGGCCGCATTCCTGATCCACCATGCGAGACCCCGGACCGAGACTGACCAGCCGATCCCGGAGCTTGTGCGGGCCACCGGCCGCTGCGCGCAGTGCCACAGAGAAGAGACCCCCGCGATAGTTCACCAGTTTGAGCGCAGCGAGCACAGCCGCGCCAACATCACCTGCCTAGACTGCCATCAGGCGCTGGACGGCCAAGAATCGCAGGACCACTACAACTTCACGCTGGCCGTCGATCTCACCTCCCTGAACTGCAGCAGCTGCCACCGAACCGAATACCAGCAGTTTGTGCGCAGCCGCCACGCCCTGCCCGCGTGGTCGGCCGTTAGCGGTGCCGAGGGCGTGCCATCGGACTTGGTGGCTCTCGGCGAGCAGCACCATCCGGGGGCGGTTGATCGGCCCCCGAACGCACTTGCCCGGCTCGAAGGCCCCGCCGCGACGAGGACGGGATGCCTCGGGTGTCATCAGATCGGCCGACCGAACACAGACGGTTCCATCGGAAGCTGTACGGAATGCCACTCCAGGCATTCCACATCGATCGCGCTCGCCCGGGAGCCGCAGACCTGTGGCCAGTGCCACATGGGTCCCGACCACTCCCAGCTCGAAATCTACACGGAGTCAAAGCACGGCGCTCTCTTCGCCGCCCAGCGAGACTCGCTCAATCTCGACGCTGAGCCAAAGAACCTCACAACCGCGGACATGTCGGTGCCGACGTGCGCGACGTGCCATCTCAGCGGACTGGACGGGCTGAGGGTGACCCACGACACGACCGAGCGACTGTCCTACTGGCTGTTCGCCCCAGTCTCGGAGCGTCGGCCGACGTACGCAAGGGGCAAGACCGAGATGCAGGAGACTTGTCTACGCTGCCACGCGTCCTCCCAGGTTTCCCGGTTCTACGACGAGGCAGAGGCGGTCTTGCAGCAGACAAATGCGCTGATCCGCGAGGGGCAGGACCTGATGGACGGCCTGCGCTCAGACGGCTTGCTGACGGCCGCCCCGTTCGACGAGCCCATCGAGTTCGCGTACTTCGACTACTGGCACTACTATGGGCGCACCGCCAAGCACGGAGCATTAATGGGCGGAGCCGACTTCGTCCAGTGGCACGGGAACTACGAACTTCTGCTCACGCTGTCTGAGATGAAGGAAATGGCGGCTGCACTGCGGCATGGCGCTCCGGGCCGCTGATCTACTGCAGCCCAGCAGGGCTGGCGCGATCCTCGAGGCATTCGTCCTCGCCAACTTTGCGTTCCTCATCCTGGATGTGTACTTGGCGCACTCCGTCAACAACTTTCGCCACGCCGCGGAATGGGTCCCGCTCGGATTCTCAGTCTTGGCGACGGCAGTGCTGACCGCTACATTTCCCAGTGTTGCGAGGGGCCGTCCCGGGCGCTTGTCCCACCGTGCCGGGTTGAGTATCGGATTTGCCTCAATCGCGCTCGGGATCGCAGGTCTCATCTACCACCTTGAGGGACAGTTCTTCGAGCAGCGAACTCTCCGCAGCTTGGTGTACACCGCTCCATTCGCAGCGCCGCTGGCCTATTCGGGCGTTGGCTTCCTCCTCGTTCTGAACCGGGTCGCACCGCAACAGTCCCACGAGTGGCGCTGGTGGGTCGTCTTCCTCGCTATGGGGGGCTTCGTCGGCTGTTTCGTGCTGGCGGTCTGCGACCATGCCCAGAACGGCTTCTTCCACCGGAGCGAGTGGTGGCCCGTGGTCTCGAGCGCGATCGCGGTAGGCGTGTTGGCAATGGTTCTGACCGACCATGGCCGGTCGCACCTTGGCCTTGTCCTAGGGATGCTTGCCCTTCAGGCGGTTACCGGCTTGGCCGGTTTCTTCTACCACGTCTCAGCCGACGTGAGTGGGCTGTCGGCCAGCCTGTTCGAGAACTTCGTGCATGGGACACCGGTGTTCGCACCGCTGCTGTTCATGGATCTTGCCGTCTTGGCTGCGATCGGGATGCTCGTTCCCGCTGGAGAAGGACCTCAAGTGCAGGTAATGCGCTGACTGGCCGTCTCTTGCGGAGCCGGCCCCAGCAGTCTCGGCTCTGCGGCCCGCCAGCGGGGCGCTGCGCACGCTCGACCGCGTCGGCCCGTCGCGCGTCGGAGCGCACCAAGCGGCTCGCGAGCGCGCTGGATAGATCCCCGCTGTGCCAGTGGCTCCGCTGATTCCGTCCGGGATGCTTCGCGCGCACGCCGCAGACAGCTGCCCGGATTCCAAGAGCATCGGGCGCTATAATCCCGGCGGCTGGCCTCGCCCAGACCCAATCCGGGGGCTGGCGAGCTATGCCGAAGCGAACACGTCTATGTCTTCCCCACGTACCTCAGCCACAGCTCTGCTCTGGGCCGTCGCATGCATTGGCTGCCAGTCGCATCCGCCTGAATCGGCCCAGCAGCGCCCGAATGTTCTCTTCTTGGCAATCGACGATCTGAACGACTGGATCGGGGCCGCTGGCGGCCATCCCCAAGCCCAGACCCCCAATCTGGACCGTCTCGTGTCGCAGAGCGTGTACTTTCAAAACGCCCACACGGCGGCCCCCGTCTGCAGCGCGTCCCGACATGCCTTGCTGAGCGGCCTCCGGCCTTCAACGACGGGTTGGTACACGAACTCGTCCAAGGATCCCGAGGTGTACTCCAGGATCTTGGGCCACACCGTTCCCCTTCCGACACACTTCAAGCGCAACGGATACAGAACGATGGCGGCAGGGAAGATCTTCCACTCAGGGACGAGTGACGTTCAAGGCTATGACTATTGGCACGAGACCCGTCCCAAGTACCGTTGGCCAGAGGAGCTTGCCGCGCGCGGCCACGGGTACCAAGGCAGTAACGGCGGGCACTTTCACCCATTCCCGCCGGACGGCGGAGCGATCTACCAGAAGTATCAGGAAGGGGTCGACGGCCAGTCCCTGTGCTGGGGAGCCCTTGAGGACGAAGACATGCCGCCCGAAGGCATGCCCGACGAGCAGATCGCTGGGTGGGCCGTGGAGCGGCTGCGCCAGGAACACGACGAGCCGTTCTTCCTGGCCGTCGGATTCGTTCGGCCGCATGTTCCCTACACCGCTCCGACGGAGTTCTTCGACCTGTACCCACTCGATGAGATAGCCATGCCGAGTGTGCCCGGCGATGAGATGGATGACATCCCGCTTCTTGGCAAGGCCATGGCATACGGGACGATTCAGGGCGGTGACCACCGCAATGTGCTGGATATCGGGTCTGGCTACTGGCGAGAGATGGTACGCGCGTACCTCGCGTGCGTGTCCTTCGTCGACGCTCAGGCGGGCAAGGTGCTCAACGCGCTAGAGCAGAGTCCATACGCCGACAACACCATTGTCGTGTTCTGGTCGGACCATGGCCAGCACTTGGGCGAGAAGCGGCACTGGCGCAAGCAGGCCCTGTGGGAGGAGTCTACCCAGGTCCCGCTGGCAATCCGCCTTCCCGGTTCCAGTCATGGGGGCAAGGTCTCGGACCAGCCGGCAAGCTTGCTGGACGTCTACCCCACGTTGCTGGATCTCGCGGAGCTGCCGGCCGTTCCGGGGCTCGAGGGAACCAGCCTGTTGCCCCAGTTGAACGATCCCTCCGCTCCCCGCGCCTTGCCTGCCGTGACCACTTGGCACTATGACAACCATTCCGTGCGCGACCTGAACTACCGATACATCAGATACCGAGACGGCACGGAAGAACTCTA
>JAJDWM010000770.1 GCA_022825595.1 Bryobacterales bacterium
CTTGACATTGGTGCAGGACGCTGTACCGTCCGAAGTGGTTTGCCCGTACCCTCCTTGTCGCGCCTCTATCTTTGCAGCGTCATCCTTTTGATGTTTTTCGGATGTCAAGAAACGCAGATGGACAGGCGTTCTCCGACAGAGCGGCAATCCCCGGATCCCGTCACTCGGAGTCCACAAGAGCGGATCGCTTCCTCGATTCTCTCAGAACTGAGAGAACGCACTTCGTCGCTTGAGCCCGACTACCTAGAAATTACGGTTTTCGATTCCTTCCTGTGTGAACCTGTTGCAGCCAATCTGATCCATAGTGGCTACAACCGATACGTGGGAAGCATTGAGTATGACTGGGAACTCCGTTACGACGACGATTCTTACCGGGAACATGAACGAGGAACGCTCTCCTGTCCCGTAGAGGTCGTATCGGATGGTTCCCATTGGCAACTCACTTGGGCTGCTGGGGAGCCAAGTGTCCGGGCAGGACAAACCCTTCCAGGTCGAAACTACGCTTCGCTCCTTAGCGGCGCGGATTACGCCTTCCTCTTCCGCTCCTGTTATTCCCAGTAGGCAACAGAACCAAGATGTCAGAGAACACCGAACTTCGCGCCCTTCACAAGTCTTTTCTTGACGTGGCTTACCGCTGGACCCGATGGGCGGTTATCTGGTTCTTCTTTCCGCAGGCGTTAGCTACCGTCGGCGTGACTCTGTATTTCGCCGCACTGGGCCTGCCGCAAACTGGCCCTGTCCTCGGAGTTTTTCTTGTCGGGATAATGTGGTGGCTTGCGTATGACGGGGCCGAAAGAGCATGGCGGAAGACATACGACCGCGCGGGATTCCAACATCCACAGGAAACTGTTACGCAACCAACCGCTCATACGACAGACGCTTCCCGACCAGACTCCGAGTGATAAGGGCCATCTGGTCCAAGGTGTCCAGACTGCGGATGTTGTGCCTTCCTGCGAACTCGTTGACGTAACGGTGAAGGTGCTTGCCGCTCATCCGGTGGTACGTCCCGTAGTACCCGCGCTTGAGTAGCGCCCAGAAGGACTCGATGCCGTTCGTATGGGCCTGCCCGACGACGAACTCCCGTACGCCGTGCTTGACTGCCTTGTGTGAGTAGCGCCCGTCCATAAGTCGGTAGGTCTTGAGTTCGTCCGTATAGATGGTGGAACCCGGCTGAACCGTAGTCTCGACGTGGGGTAGTAGCGAGCGGGCATCCGTTCCCTTCACCGGGACGGCCCGGACCCGCTTGGAATCCCGCTCCAGCATCCCGACTACCACGGCCTCTCCTACTGTCCCGCGCCCTGCCTTGAGCTTCTTGAACTCGTGCTTGTTCTTCTCCTTGCCGCCCATGAAGGTCTCGTCAATCTCGACTTCTCCGGTCATGGTCGGTGGAAGGGAGTTCCAGGCTTCGCGGAGCCTATGGCCCAGGTGCCATGCGGTCTCATACTTCACCTTGAACTCACGGTGTAGCCGCATGGCGCTGACTCCCTTGATGTTCGTGGCGAGCATGTAAATGGCATAGAGCCACGTCCTGAAGGGCAACTTGCTCTCCGTCATCACGGTGCCGGTCCTGACGCTGAAATACGACCGGCAGCTACGGCAACGGTAGGGCTGCGGCTTCTCCGACCTGACGTGGTAGTTGTTTTGGGATCCGCAGTGCGGGCAAGGTCGGCCCGCAGCCCAGACCATCATCTCGAACCACTCCCGCGCTGAACCCTCATCGGGAAACATCGCGGTCAACTCGAAGATCGAAAGACCGTCCCGAAACGACTTGCCAGGTGACTTCTTATTTCTCTTGTTCACTACCCCCTAATGGTGAAACACTATAACAGCGAAGTCGATAGCCGGAGTGCCAAATAGTGTCATCATTCAGATTTCCGTCTTTACAATCCGGGAATCGTGCCTCATACTCATGGAAGCAAAGGGGAGCTAGCGGCGGTAGTCGAAGTCATGAGTGTGAGATCATTCCGAGGAGGGAGGTCGCCCCCATCGATTCTCTAAAGGTGGGATTCTGCACGTCCATACCTTCCACGCTCTTTGACTTTCTTCTGTTGCCGCTAGCTCCTCTTTTGCTCAGTGAAGTGCTGGTCTAATCAAAGGGATAATTCCCATTTGTATGGAGCGTCACCGGACCACAACGCGATCCTGGCCCGGTGCCGGACGTGCTCCGCTTCCTGCTGGCGAACGGATTCTCGGGGCATGGTATGCAGCACGCTCCGGCGGTGGGCCGGGCGATCTCCAAGGTAATCGTGGATGGCGAGTCGCGGACACTGGACATCAGCGCGTTCTCGGTGTCGCGCTTCGCAGGCGGGGCGGCGATTCCGGAAGCGAACGTGATCTAGCTGCCCTTCGATTCCTCTTCGACCGGCGAGCCGCCACGCCAAACAAGACGCTTACCCGTTGCCACATCACGCTGACCGGACACAAACTTGGGTGGGTCTTTCGGTTCTGCTTTCGCTTCGTCGAGTTGGGCCTGGGTGATTCGGGCGACGTATTGTTCCCACTGCTCGGGGGGCGCTTGTAGTGCCTCTAGGGCATGCACAAAGGTCGCGCCGCTGAAATTGGCATTCTTCAGTGAAGCACGTTCAAAGTCCGAATTCGCGATTCTCGCATCGCCAAGACGTGCGCCGGACAGATCGGCACCAGCGAGGGTTGCACCCAGGGCCGCCTTCGAGAAGTTGGTTCGAGCAGCGAATGCCCCGGTCAGATCCGCGTTCAGAACAATAGACCCGCACAGATTCGCATCTCTAATCTTCGACCCGCGCATCTTGCAGAGCTGCATGTCAGTGCCCGATAGGTTTGCGTCAAATGCCCGGCAATCGTTCAGGTTCGCGTTGACTAGAACAGCGCCCGACAGATTCAGGGCGCTAAGTTCGGCTTCACGTAGGTCAACACCTCGCAAATTGAGCCGAAACTGTTCCGCCTTCTCGAGCACAATACTCTCGTCCGAACGCCGACCGATCGCGGTAATGGCGGCCTGAACGTCCTCCCTAACACGAGGATTGCCCTCCTTGTCCCCATATCCTGTCGTAATGTGCCCGGGAATCTTCTCTGTCCCGGTCGGAGTACGCGCAAATGCACACAAGAGCTGCATAACCTGGACGTGATAGAGCTCCGCATGATCTAGTGCCAGGCGTTCTAGCGCGTAGATTCCTGCCATCCGCACGGACAACGTACTACTGCCGAGCATTTCTGCGCCCTTCTGATATCTCTCGTTCAGAAAGCCGCGCCTCGTAACATCAGACTGTATGCGTGCCGTTTCTGCCTGTGCACTGGCGATGGTGCTGCGCCAAATCGCGAAGCCCACAGCGATAACGCCTCCCAAGATAAAGGCAACGTTCCGAATTGTCGCACTAGGTGCCTCCTCTCCGGAGTTTAGCCACGACCAATAGTCGTAACTCACGGCGACGGTTATCGTGATCGCAACAAGGACGATGATCGCTGCCCAAGCTCCGTCTGACCTTAGGAAAGTCTGCAATGAGCCATTGTTGGATGCCATAGCTTCCGTCTCCCGTGCGTCGATAGTCCTTCAAATTTAGCCGTTTCTGCATCATTCCTGGTCGTCTGTAAGACTGCGGTTCTGCTTGGACCCGTCTAGTCTTCGACGCGGTCGGGACGTTGAGGGAAGTTCCTTGGTTTCGTTCCCACCATCGGACGGAGCGCGTCGCTTCGT
>JAJDWM010000583.1 GCA_022825595.1 Bryobacterales bacterium
CAGTTCGGGGCCACGCTGGGCGGTCCCATAGTCCGCAACCGGGCCTTCTTCTTCTACGCCTACGAGGGAACGCGCACGCGCCAGGCGCAGGCCTTCCTGCACAACGTGGCGACCGACATCGAGCGGCAGGCCGACTTCTCGCTGACGCGAAACAAGCCCAATGATCCTGACACCGGCTCGCCGTTCCCGAACCACACCATCCCGCAGTCCAGGTGGAACCACGTGGCACCAAACTACCTCCAAGCGCTGATCCCCAATGCCAACTTCATCCAGACGCGCGGCGACGGCACGGTGCTGGGGCGCATCAGCTTCAACCGGCCCGACAATCCCGACCGTGACCAGCACATCGTGCGCGTGGACCAGCAGGTCACGTCCAAGCAGCGCGGCACGTTCCGCATGTTTCGCAACGTTGACGACCGCTTCCGCGCCGCCAACGTCCCGACCCTGACGCAGAACGAGGGCTTCAAGAACTGGAACCTGCAAGGCTCTCATACGTGGACGGTCACTCCGACGTTCCTCGCTGTCGGCCGCTTCACTTGGAATCAGGTCGACCAGCTCCGCGGCGGCAACCCGATCATGTTCGACGGCCAGATCGCCACCTACGAGACGCTCGGCGTCAATGCGGTGCGAGCGGCCCCTTTCAGCCCGGAGGAGCAGGCGGTCACCTGGCGCGGCCGCGTCGCGGGCTACTGGAACTTAGGGCAAGTCAACGTGCTCAACACGGATAGGCAGACGTACCACGCGGTCTATGACCTGCTTTGGACGCGGGGCGGGCACATGATCAAGTTCGGCGGCGACTACCGTTGGTCCAAGAGCGACCGCCTCACCAACAACCGGGTCGATCCGCAGTTCACGTTCAACGGCAACCGCACCAACAACGCCCTCGGGGACTTCTACCTCGGGTTTCCGTCAAGGTTCGTCATGGGCTCGCTGCGCATCAACCGCATCCGCAACCTTGGCTCGAACCTGTATGTTCAAGACGACTGGAAGGTCCTGCCCAATCTCACGGTGAGCATGGGCCTCAGGTGGGAGCCGTACCACCAGTTCTACTCTGCCGACGACGAGCTGTCGGTCTTCTCGCCGGGCCAGCAGTCCGCCTCCTATCCGCAGGCGCCTCCCGGCCTGCTGTACGCTAGCGATCCCGGCATTCCAAGGGGCGGGGCTCCCCGCGACCTGAACAACTTCGCGCCGCGCATCGGAATCGCTTGGCAGCCCAGCGCCAGCGCCAAGACCGCGATTCGGGGCGGCTACGGGCTTTTCTACGACATGCCCGTGTTCCACTCGCTCAGCCAGTTCGTGAACAACCCCCCGTTCTCGATGCAGTTCGACCGCAGGCAAGCTGACCTGAATGCCTCCGGCGCCACGTTCGACGAGCCGTTCCGGGGCCGGGTCAACCCATTTCCGTTCAGCCCCCCGAGGACCGATCAGGAGCGGACGGCCTTCCAGTTCGTCACGCCCATCCTCTTCGGCCGGAGCGTCAGCCCCAACCTGGTCGCCGGCTACAACCAGCAATGGAACGTCAACATCCAGCGCGAGCTGCCCTACCGGATCCTTGTGACTGGCGCCTACATCGGTTCTAGGGCTTCGAACCTGCCGCTTGTGCTCGATGTCAATGTCCGTCCGGCCAGGAGCAGCGGACGTCCTAACGTCAGGCCGCACTCGGACTTCACGGCGATCCGCGAGTACCAGTCCGTGGCCTACAGCAGCTACAACGCATTCCAGTTCACGCTTAACAAGCGGATGAGCGACGGGTTCACGGTGCTGACGCACTACACATGGTCCAAGACCATCGACCTATATGCCACCAACGACCAGTTCAACCCCCAGAACATCGAGGACTTGGATGCAGAGAAGGCGCTGGCCAACTTCCATCGAGGGCACCGCTTGGTGACCTCGTTTGTCTGGGACATCCCCTCGCCCATCAAGAGCGGACCGGGAAGGGCGGTCCTCGGAGGGTGGCAGGTTAACGGCATCTACTCCATCCAGAGCGGCGATCCGATCAACATTTTCCACGGCCGGGACATCGCGGGGACCACCATCGGGGGCGGCCAGCGGCCGAATCTGGTGGGCGATCCCCTGTCCGGGGTCAACCGCAGTCGGGCCAACATTCTGGCCGGCGGGACTTGGTTCAATCCGGACGCCTACGAGATGCCAGCGAGGGGATACTTCGGCAACCTCGGTCGCAACACGATGATCAGCCCCGGCGACTGGAATCTGGACTTGGGCATCTTCAAGAATTTCAACATCACCGAGAACATGAAGCTGCAGTACCGCTGGGAGATGTTCAACTCCTTGAACCACGCGAACCTCACGAATCCGGTTGGCCGGATCACCAGCGGGACGGTGGGGGAGATCCTCAGCCTTACCGGTCCCAGGATCATGCAGATGGGGCTCAGGCTCGAATTCTGATGCGCGCACCGGCAGGGCCCGTGAGCGGGCCCCGCCGACCCTATGCTGTCGGTCGGTCCGGGGAAGGATCTGCGGACTCAGTGCTCTGGCCGCAGGACAGCCTAACGGTGTTGCGCGGCGCGGCGCTCGGCGATCGCACTTTCGATCAACTCCCGGATCCCGTCGCGTTCCGCATCCCTTACCGATCGGATCTTGACGTGACGCATCTTCTTTCCTGTCCCTTCGAGCAGGCGCTGGCGGTCATCCAGGGTTGCGCCCCGGAAGAACCCCAGATTGACCCACGCTCGGTGAGGCATCACGTACGCGTACCCGTCGATCATCTTTCTGGGCCCCAAGCCATAGGTCGCTGCCCGGTCGCCGAGGCGCACCACCTCGCACGCCTCCGGGTCTGTCTCGAGGATTATCGAGCGGAGACGTGCCAAGACCGGCCTCATCGGGCTGCTTGCGAGTTCGGTCAGGTCGTCAAACGTTCCTAGCTTGGCCTTGGACATGGTGTTCCCGAAACCGGCCGGCGGTCATTCCGTCGCCGCCAGGCTCTCCGGCAGTGTACAGCGTTTCTGGGCTTCGACCGACACGCAGCGGCTGTACGCACTCCGCGACTTGGCAGGCCAGAGACCCTTTGAGGTTTGGGAACGGCGGCGCCCAAGAACGGCGGAAGAGCCCAGACGATGACCTAAACCCGTCACCAGGGATGCTGTCGACTCGGCGGGTCGCCAATCGATCTGTACTCGAGCGCGATTCACGGTGACCGGACCCGCAGGTCACGGTCCAGTTCCACGACCGCAGCACCAAGCCCGCTACCGACCCGCCGCGTGTACCGCACATCCGAGATCGACACGCGATAGCCATCCTCTCGTTCCTCTACTCGATAGGCCGGAAACCGCTTCCATAGGGCAATGCCCTTAACATGCGGCGCAGCCAGCGCGGCGCGGGTGACCTCGCCGTAGGGGCCGCGCTCGATGGATGGATGGGTGGCGCGGATGCCCTGCCGTGCCAACCAGTTGACATCGAGGAAGTGGTAGCGGTCGTCCGCGGCGACCAGAATCTCACGACGAAACGGATTGCCAGGCGCAGGGCTTGCCATGATCTCCTCCGCTTCGATGTGGCGTTGGGCCAGCCATTCCCCGACCTGACGCACGGCTAGTTCGGAGAGACCCACCATGAGCGCAACATACCCGAAGCTCGCCATCAGGCATGCAGTCGCCAGACCGGGAATCTCGAGGCGCCACGACTTGGTGAGCCGCAGCCAGAGAATTGCGGCCACTCCACTGCACCACAAGACGCGGATCGTCAACGGAGCGGCATCGGAACCTGAGACTAGCAACGTAGTCAGGACGCCCAGTACCACCCAGATTGCTGCCCCGATCGTTGAGGCGCTGAATGCGAGCACGGCAGACGTGCCGAGCACCAACCAAATCCATGGGTCGATGATGAACAGCGCGTCACCATAGAACCACGTCCCATCAAATGGCATCAGAAAGCGGACGCCGTAGGTGTTCAGCCAGTCGAGCAGCGGATGCGATACGACAGCCAACGTGCTCAGTCCCAGCAATGGGCCTGCCCTCGCCGTAGGCCCCTTGCCACGAATGCGCGATGCGACTCGATCCACGAAGAGCAGCATTAGAGTCAGTGCGATGGGAAGGACCACCATGGCAAGCACGCCGTGCGTCCAGCCGCGCCTGAACCACAACGACAAGTCGCGGTCGATGAACATAGTGACGGCATCGATGTCGGGTGCGTTGGCGCCCAAGACCAGGGCCGGAACGGCCAGAGTGGTTGAGTCCCTGAGCCGCGTCGCAGCTAGGGAGGCACCCACTAGGGTGTGCGCTAATGGATCCATCGGCGGTGAATGGGGCACGCCCTAATGCGGCGCTTGCCACGGGTGAATCTCGACATCTAAGGATACCGACGTAGGGTGTCCAGCCAGTTCTCTTCCAAACTGC
>JAJDWM010000066.1 GCA_022825595.1 Bryobacterales bacterium
CGGGACCCGCCGTACCTGTCCCGCGCTTGCCTACCGTAACGGATGCCACGAGCATGCCAAACCGTAAGGCCGCCTGTGGGCAGGCCCCCGCACAGAGAGCCAGCGCCATTCCCGCTGTTAGGCTGTCCCCCGCTCCGCAGACATCCACGACCTGCTTGGCCGGCGCAGCCGGAAGCAAGCGGCTGACACCGCCTTCAACAAGCCACGCGCCCCGACTTCCCGCGGTGACGACCAGAGCGGGCCCTCCTATCAGCACCTGGAGCCGACCATAGTCCACATCACCGAGAGCCCGCTGGCTTCCGTCGTCAGCCTCTTCCTCGTTGGGAGTCATTGTGCAGTTCCGGAAGAGCTCCACGCGGTTCCGGGAATCTCCGAGGAACTTGGTGGGCCCATGGCCTCCGGCCGCGCGACAGATCGCCTCGCGGACCTCGGGAGTGACGCTTCCTCCTTCTGGGGTCTCGGCCTGGTCCGCCACTATCACGGTGTCATATGACTCCACTAGCGCTGAGAACCGATCAATCAGCCGGCCCTGAAGGCTCTCCGGCAATGGTATTGTGTTGACGAAGTCGACTCGCGGTTCGTCCTCTTGACCCGATCCAGCGTTAATCAGCTTGGTGTAGGTGAACGTCACCACGCGACGGTCCGCGATCAGCTGCTGAGCGTCGATGCCCCGGCCGACCAAGGCATCACGGAGGTCATGCGCAGATCCTCCCGTTCCGACCGTTCCTAAGACGGTTACTTGCCCTACGCCCAGGGCAGAGAGGTTCGACGCCACCGTTCCGCCCGCACCCGGCGTGCACCGGACAGCGACCACCGCGCGGCGGGGTATTCCAGTCTCCTTGGAAGGCTCAGACAGGTCGGGGTCGTACCAGCACCAGCGATCCAGGCAGATGTCGCCAACCACCAGCGCACGAATGCCGCCCGCCGCGCCAAGCACGGCTTCGGGGGTCATGGACCGGTGCCCGAGCCGAGCGCCAGCACCTCCTTGCGCAGGGCCGGCACGGTGATCCGGTGGTCACCGCGGAGATACAGGCTCCGGCCGCCGTCGGCCACAGTGCGCACGAGTATGGTCTTGTGCGGCCTGAAGTAGTAGCCGGGGTCGGACTTGGGCAGCTCGCTGTGGATGTCGCCCTGAATCGGCACCAAGTCGAAGACCGCGGTGGTGAAGTCTGCGATGCGCCGGCCTTCCTGACGGGCGACATTTCGAGCCATCGCCAGTGCCTTTAGGTAGACCTCTGGGCCCATGATCGCCGAGCCGAGGCTGACCATGATGCCGCCCTCCAATGACTCGACCGATCTGGTGTAGACCAAGAAGTCCCGGTAGCTGGCTTGGCCGTACGCTCCACCGTCACAGTTCGGGTGCTCGTGGGTGATGTCATAGCCGATCCCAACGTGCACGGTCACTGGAATCCCAAGCTCGTAAGCGACCGCTAGTATGCTCACGTCGCGATGGGGAAGACGCCCTTCCAGGATCAGGCGACCGAAGTTCTCGCCAAGTCCCAAGCCGCGGCGGGCGGCATCCACTGCCCACTCGTTGAGGATCCCGGTCTGGTCCCAAAGGCCGAACTCGCCGGTTCGGATGTATCGCGCCACGCTCTCGGTTGTGGCGCCGATGCGAGCTAATTCAAAATCGTGGATCGCGCCAGCGCCGTTCATCGCCACGTGCGTGAAAGCGCCACGCCGCAGCAGGTCGATGACCTGCCGTGAAACGCCCGACTTGATCACGTGCGCACCCATCATCAGGATGCGCGCCTCGGGGCCGCTCGCTGCCAGCTGCTCAGCGACCGTACAAAGGGAATGGCGCAGTTCTCGATCCGGCTGGCCCGCCTGTTCCTCCAAGGCCAGCAAGTAGCCGAGATCCATGTCGTGGTCGCGTTCAAGGAGCGGCTTGACAAGCAACCTTGAGCGGTCAAATGCGGGGTACTTCGATTGCATTCCTGCGATCCTCGCGACGCTGGCCAAGTGGCCGGATTCACTCCTGACCGAACAGCGCCGCCATCAGTTCATGGTAGGAGTTGAAGTTCCGCACGATCCAGTCAGCCCCAACTCGGACGAGCCTCGCACGCTTGACCGGATCTACCCGTACGCAGTCCGGCTCGTCGGTGGCCACCCCGACCGCGCAGCCGCCAACGGACTTTACGACCTCAATCTCGACGTACCCGTCTCCAAAGCCGAGGAGCTGTGCGCCGGACCGGCCACTGTCTCGGATAATTCGCTCCACCACGATCTTCTTCGAGAAACTCTTGTAGTCCTCAAGGGCGCCGAAGATTCCCCCGGTGAAGTACGAGTCGATGCGCAGGAGCCGAGCCTCCTCGCGCATGAACGGCTGGTCTGTTCCACTGGCCAGATAGAGCGTCAGGCCGCGCTCCTGCAGTGCGTCCAAGAGCCGTCGCGCCCCGGGGACCATCAGTTCGTCTGGAGCAGTCCTGCCCGACCGCAAAGCCTCGCGGCGATCGCGGATCTTGTCCATGAGCAGGTCGAGGTACATGTGCTTGTACTCGACCGGATCCTTCGGATCGCCGCCGCGCTTAGTGATCTGGGCGGCGAACTCGATCATCTGGTAGATGGTCTGACGACCAGTCAGGTCCCCTACGTAGCCCTCCACTAGCTCGGTCAATTCAGCTTCGCTCTCGCCGGTCCTTAGGTCGGCCAAGATCTCGACCATCATTGGCACCATGACGTCGACCCAACCCGCACGGATCAGCGACAACGTGCCGTCGAAGTCGAACAGGCCTACCCGTGCGCCGGCCGCAGAGGCGGACGGATTGAGGGTTTCGACGGAATCCGCAGCCAAGACCCAGTGTTGCAGACGAACGACACACGTCCGGGACCTCTTCCCGTCCCAGGCTAAGACGGCGGCTCGTCGTCACGGGGACTCGCCCACAACCCACGCACCGGATGCCAATTGTCCGTCAAGGTCCCTCACGAGCAAATGGTCATGAAGTTAGATGCACTGGCGATCGCCTCCGACGTCAGGCCGTCGAGAGTCGCACGGAATCGGGAAAATCTCCGGGGCCTGCCTGCTGGTTTTACGCCACCCGGACAGTTCTCAATGCCGACTCGACCACCCTCAGCAATCCCGAATCGTGGTTCAATGCGATTGCGAAGTCTCCCTTGCCCTACGGGCTCCCGCTGATTCTCGACGGCTCCTACGGCCCCTGATAATGTCCAATAGCAATGGACATCTCCCGGAGAGACCTAATCCGGATCGGCATCGTCGGAGCAGCGCCGGCCCTCACCGTTCGTGCGCAAGAGATGGACGCTTACGGTGGATGGACCCGGAAGCGATTCGAGAAGACCGGATTCTTCCGTCTGGATCAGGACGACCGCTGGTGGATGGTCACGCCCGAGGGCCACGCATTCTTGTCCTTCGGGGTGAACCATATCCTTGGCGGCTGGTGGAAGGCGCCCTACAACCGCGACCACTGGGCACGGCAGTTTGGGGTCGCCGGTCCAAATGATCCCCACTTTGACGAACGACTCCGCCGTTGGCTGATGGACATCATTCCGGAGCTGGGCTTCAATTCGGTCGGCGTGCACACTGACCTCAGCCTGATCAACACGCCGCGCCCGTTCATACCCTATGTGGCTCGCTTCGAGCCAATCGACATTCCCCACTGGAAGGCTCCGGGGCCATCCGACTTCCTGGACGTCTTCAGCCAGTCTTTTCGGGAGCACACCTTACGTCTGGCTCGCCGTGAGGTTGCCCCGCTCAGGGGTGACCCGATGGTGCTGGGTTACTCGAT
>JAJDWM010000148.1 GCA_022825595.1 Bryobacterales bacterium
CTCGATGACGATCGACTTCTGGCCCTCGATGCGGAAGGGGTTGATGGAGTTGAGCAGGTAGATCCCGATCTCGTCCGCCAGTTCCCGCACGAGCGCGAGGATTTGGTCGAAGTTCGCCTCGACCTGAATCGTGAGCGCCCCATACTCGAGCGCTTGGGCGAGCTTGCCGTACGCAATCTTCCCCGCCGGCAGGAAGATGACGGCCTGCATGCCGGCGGCGGCAGCGTAGGCCGCCATCGAGGCTGACGTGTTGCCTGTTGAGACGCATGCGACCCTCTCCATGCCCAGCGAGGCAGCCTGGGTCACGCCGGCTGTCATGCCGTTGTCCTTGAAAGAGCCGGTCGGGTTGTAGCCCTGATGCTTGAATCGGAGGGCGTCCAGGCCAGCGTAGCGCGCCGCGATGGGGGCATCGAACAGCGGGGTGTTCCCTTCCGGAAGACTGACAATGCGCGCCGGGTCGCGGACGAACGGCAGCATCTCGCGGAACCGCCACACACCGCTGACGTCAATGGGCCGAAGGCTGTGGCGCCGCGCCCTCCATTCGCGGCGCAAGGATGCCGAATCGATGCCTCCGAAGTCGTTCGCGACCTCAAGCAGGCTGCCGCAGTCGGCACAGGAGTAGACGACCTGGTCGAGCCGATAGCGCTTGCGGCAGTCCGGATTGAAGCAGGACAAGTGCGGTGCCACGTCGCGCAAAGCCCATCCTAGCAGCGCTTCCGAGGGGGACTGCAAGCCGCGGCTTGCCCGCCGGGGCCGGCGTGCGGCATCATCATAGGCCCATGCGCGAAGCGAGAATCTTGGGGGCTGCGGCGACGCTATGGGCCGCTTGCGGCGCCGGCGCCCAGCCCAACATCGTCCTAATCCTGGCCGACGACCTCAGCTGGGTCGGCACATCAGTGCAGATGGACCCGCAACGGCCGGACTCGCGGTCGGACTACCACAGCACGCCCGCGCTGGAGCGCCTGGCCAGCGAGGGAATGCGCTTCACGGACGCCTACGCGCCGCACCCGAACTGCTCTCCGACGCGGCTGGCCATCCAGACCGGCAAGACTCCCGCCCAGCTGGGAATGACCGACATCATCAATCGCGGCAGCGGCCCGTTCTACGAGGGCCACCCGATGATTCCCCCGCAGCACATCGACCACATTCCGCACCGTGAGGTAACTATCGCGGAACTGCTCAAGGAGCACCGACCGGGGTACGTGACGGCCCACTTCGGAAAGTGGCACTTGGCTGGGGGCGGCCCGGGGCGGCACGGGTACGACCAGCACAGCGGGTCCACCAGCAACCGCGAGGGCGGGACGCGCGCCCCGGATCCAAAGCGCACCGTGAGCGTGACGACCCGCGCCTTGGACTTCTTGCGGCACCGCCGCGCTGCCGGCGAGCCGTTCTTCCTGCAGGTGTCATACTACGCAGTCCATCTGGGGATCCACGCCTTCGACCGGACGATCGCGGAGTTTGAGGCCAAGCCTATGGGCCAGCGCCACAACCACGCCGGGCACGCCGCGATGACTCATGAGCTGGACGAGGGCGTGGAACGGATCCTGGATGCTCTGGACTCCCTTGAACTCGTGGAGAACACTTATGTGGTGTTCACGTCAGACAACGGCTCCTACCACCACAGTGGCGACACTCGGGTCTCGAGCAATGCGCCGCTGCGGGGGCAGAAGGCATCGACGTGGGAAGGCGGCATCCGCGTGCCGCTGCTGGTGAGAGGACCTGGCATCGATCCCGGCAGCGTCAGCCGGGTCCCAGTGACAGGAACGGACCTGTACCCGACTATCGCCGATTGGGCAGGCGTGCGGGCAGAACTGGACCCAGACGTTGAGGGGGCGAGCCTTGCGGGCCTGCTGGCCAACGGAGGAGAAGGCACGCTCGTGCGCCGTTTCGGACCGCTGGTGTGGCACTTCCCGCACTACCAAGTGCCGAAGAACACCAAGCCCATGTCGTCGCTCAGGGATGGCGACTGGAAGCTGGTCAAACTGTATGAGACGGGTGACGCGCACCTGTACAACCTAGCCAGCGATCTGGGTGAGTCGAACGACCTAAGCGCGGACGAGCCGGGCGTCGTGAGGCGCCTGGAAGCGGTCTTGGAAGCCTACCTCAGAGCAGTCGGGGCCCCGATGGCACGCCACGATGAAGAATGGGAGCCACGCCGTTGGCTGGAGCGCTGAAGCAGTGCGTAGCGGCGACCGTGGCGGTCGCCCTGTCGTGTCTCGCTGCATCCGCGCAGGACTTGGACCGCGTGCTCTACGCCGAAGAGGGCGTCCTTCACGCGCTCGTGGATCCGATGGAGGACCCGGCGGAGAAGGGCGCGTTCGAGGCAATGCGCGCCGCCTCCGACCCGGCCAGCAAACGCCGTCTGGCGAAGCAGTTCCTAGAGCGCTTTCCCCAATCTTGGATGACAAGCTCGGCACATCAGGCCGCCGCGAAGGCCAGCATCGAACTCAACGATCTGGGTGCGGCGCTGGCGCACGGACGGGCATCGCTGCGAATCCTGCCCGAGAACAGTGCCCTGCAAGTCTCAATGGCGAACGTGATGGTGCACGCGGGCCTGCTAGACGAGGCGGAGGCGAGCTCGCGGGCTGCGTTGGAATACCTGCGAAGGTTCCGGCACCCGGTGGCCCACTCGAACGCTGAGTGGGAGCAGATCTCGCGCCAACTGGGCGCCTCGGCCCAATACGTCCAGGGCAGGGTGCTCGCCACGCGCGGGCTGCGTTCCTCTGGCGAACGGCGGGCGCAGCTATTGGAATCGTCCCGCGATCGGCTGCTCGAGTCGGCACGGCTCAACCCGGCCGACGGCATCGCGTTGCTCCTGCTGGGAATCGTCCAGCAGGAGCTGGGAGACCGAGATGGTTCATTGCGGGCCTTCGCCAGCGCGGCACGGGAGGCCGGTCCGGCCCGGGAACGCGCGCTGGAGCAGCTTCGCGAGGTCTGGCGGGCGGATCCTTCAACGACAGGAACCTTCGAAGGATTCGTTGCCGCCATGCCACGGCTGCGCCTTGCCGCCGCGGGAAAGCGCCGAGAAGCCGACAAGGGCGGAACCACTGCCCGGTATGCCGGCAGCGAGGCGTGCGCGGAGTGCCACGCGGAAGTAAGCGAGGCTTGGAGCGAGACGGGCATGGCCAAGATGTTCCGGCCGTACAAGCCGGCGAACGTCATCGGAGACTTCTCACGGAGCGACGACGACCGGTCGGGTGACGCGGGCCCGGTCGCATGGCGGGCGGTCCTCGATGGGGACGGGCACTACTTCGAGATGCCCACACCCGCAGGGCCAAAGCGCTACCGGGTCGACTACACAATCGGCTCGAAGTGGCAGCAGGCCTACGCCACACGCCTCCCCGACGGCCGCATACACGTGTTCCCGCTGCAGTACAACCGCCTGCATGGCGAGTGGGTCAACTTCTGGGCCGTCCTAGACGGCGGGCCGTCCGACCGTTCGAGCGTCGGGGACTTTCACCGCATGCGGAGCGAAACGAACTATCAGGTGCACTGCTCGTCTTGCCACACGAGCCAAGTGGTTGCGGAAGGGGCTCGGGTTGTCCCGGATCGCATCACCTTCCGGGAGGCTGGCGTGAACTGCGAGATGTGCCACGGCCCGTCTCAGCCGCACGTCGAAGCGATGCGCGAGGGCAGGCCCGACCCGGATGCTGGCGGACTTCCCGTCAGGTTCGGGGAAGTCGGGCACGAACGGTACGTCGCGGTCTGCGCGCAATGCCACATGCAGTCCGGGATCGTCGACTTGGGGTCTCGTGGGGAGATCAACTATCCGGACGCCCGGGGAGAGTTCCCGGGCAGCCGCCTTCAGCGCCCGTACGAGGACTTCTCGCGTGGCGCCTTCTACAAGGACGGGCGGTTCCGGGAGACCACGTTCATCGTCGAGTCGTTCCTGCGGTCGCGGTGCTACCGCGAGGGACAGGCACATTGCGGCCACTGCCACGACCCGCACCCGGCGGACAGCGCCACCAACCCCACGTCGCTGAGATTCCGCAACAACAAAGACCAGATGTGCCTGCAGTGCCACGGGGAAGTGGCCGCCGGACTAGAGGAACACACACGGCACGAGCCGCAATCCCCAGCCAGCCGCTGCGCGGCCTGCCACATGCCGAAGATCATGAACAGCATGATGTTCCAAGCCGGGACTCACCGCATCGACGACATCCCTGACGCCGCGATGACCGAACGGTTTGGGCCCGAGGAAAGCCCGAATGCTTGCCTAGCCTGCCATGAGGAGCAGACTCCGGCCTGGGCCGGGCAGCTTCTGGCGGACTGGTAACTCCAAGCCGGCAAGAAGGCCAAGGTCCGGCTGCGCTGGCGGCCGCCTGCTCTAGCAGTTGCGCTAGGCGCATCGCGACTTCCTGAGGCAGGCCGCGCTTGGCCGTCGGGAGCTCTGGCCGCAGATGGGCTGACAGAGCTCGCCGTTGGTCCTTCCGATCAGAATTCCTACGGCCGCAGACTCGGACTGCGGAGATTCGGCCAGTCCGAGTCTAACGAGAGCAGCCTGCGAGCGTCTGGGGCAAAGGACTTGTTCAAGGGATGGGGAGATGTATTGATGCTAGTCAGATATGCTTTTATGCATGCGAGTCACGATGAACTTTGACGACGACCTGCTTCGTCGCCTGAAGGAGCGCAAGGCCAAGTTCGGTTCAACGGTCACAGCTCAGGTGCAAGATGCGGTGCGCATGTACCTAGCAAACTGCGAGGAATCGCCGAGACCCGACGCCGAGCTTCCGGTGTTCCATGGCACGGGAGTCATGCCGGGAATCGATCTGAACAATTCTGCCGCGCTGCTGGACGTGATGGAGGGCTTGGGTGATTCTGACTGACGTGAATGTGCTCGTGGCTGGGTACCGGGACGACCATCCGGAGCATGCTCGCTGCCGAGACTTTCTTCAGTCGGTGTTGACCGGGCAAGAGTCGTTTGGGATGTCTAGCCTTGTGGTCAGCGGCTTCCTCCGCATCGTTACTCTCCCCCGCATCTTCGCTCGACCGTCCCCCCTCGAGCACGCCATCACGTTCGCAAGAGTCTTACTCGCACACCCGCATGCCGTTCCGGTCAGTCCGGGGCAGCGCCACTGGGAGATCTTCTCTGATCTGTGCAGGAAGGCTGAGGCAAGGGGCAATCTCATCCCTGACGCGTACTTGGCGGCTATGGCCATCGAGTCGGGTTGCGAATGGATCACACTTGATGGGGACTTTGCGCGCTTCCCAGGCCTGCGCTGGCGCATGCCGCCGCGCCTCGAGGAATCCTCGCACACTGTCCACCAAGGGTTAGCGGTCCATCGCCGAGATCGCTGAAGTCTGGAGTCAGGAAGTCGACGAGAGCGGGTGCTGGTTGGACAACTGGAAGTCCGAGGACGGCAGTTCGCCCGAGTTCGGCCAAGTGCCCCTGTTGGACGGTGAACTACTGCCGGTCGCCGCTCTTGCTCATGCCTATCCAGACGAGGCTGAGCTGCACGAGGCGATACGTAACGGCGGCCCCACAATCGAGCACGCGCATCTGAACGCGGAGCTGGCGCTTTGGCCCTGAGCCAGGACGATTAGGATCCTTGGCAGAGCAGGCATCGGCGGAGCTGTGGAGTATGCACTGGCAAAGATCAAGAGGTCCGGTCCGGGGCAGGCGACCGACCAGAAATTGGGACTGGTCCACGAAATGCGAGAGGCTTGGCCCAAGACGAACCTCGGCTACGGACGCCGGCCGGACCGGGTGCGCGCCGACGTGCTCGGCGTCGTGACGATCGTGTACCCCAGTGCCCAACCTCATGCAGAACGATTCCTCGCTAAGTGCGCGCTGCGCCGGTACTCCACACAGGAGGACGACGCGCTGATCGGCTTTGCAACGACGATTGGACCGTACGTCATGGGCCGATTCCTTCCGCAGCTTATCGAGAGGCATCTGAAGCACTACCAAGAAGGCTGCCCGACCTGGTCGTCCGTCTCCGCAACCAGATCGGCTCGAACGCCGACGACGCCTGGTCCAGCCCCCTCCAAGAGTCTTCCCGGACTTTGCAAGGATCGCTGCGGGAGGCGCTCGATTCCACTGCGGACCGGTCTTCCTAGTGGGGATCTGGAGTGCAAGCGGAGGACTTCGACTCGACTTCGATCGCCGCAATCCTCCGGCTGGGCTGGGAATTCGATCCGGATGCGCAAGCGGCCGCTTCGGCACGGCTTCTTGCCCATTGGCCAACTTCGGTCGGCCCGGATCGGGCCATTCCCACGGCCCTGGCGAATCTGTCGACCCATGCCGAAGAGCACAGCCTCTGGGTTCTGCCGAAGAGAGGGTGCGACGACTCAGGACTGCATGCACCCTTGGTGGCTGCGCAGGTCGGCGGGCTTGCTTGCAGCGCCTCCAGCAAGGCGGACGCATTCCAATCGATGGTCCCCTTGGAATCAGCCCGGACTCAAGAGGTTCAACCAGTCCGTATCCACCGGACAGGCACCGCAGGCGCCCAACCTCATTGGCGCCAGCACGTTGCAGTGCGGCCGGCTGGCGGCGGCTTGACCCTCATCCCGACGTCAGGATGCCGGGTGGTGGCAGATACGCCAGACTGGCACCGTCACCAATCTCGAGCGAGCGGGTGGCTCTTGCGTGTCCCTTCAGCCAGACTTTTCGTCAGCGACCAGCAACCGGCCAAGGTAGCGGAGGGCGTTGTAGGTCGCCGAGACTGCTGCCTTCGGAGCAGGGCTCCTGTGCTGAGGGCGCGGCCTATGGCCGGACATTCAATGCTCTGCTGATGTTGAGTCCGGCTTCGGAGCGGACAGCAATCGTTGACTCCCCAGCACCGAGACCGGGTATCAAGAAACCGACCAATCGGTCATGAAAGCCATCTCGGGGCAGTAGTCCTGTCTCCACTTTGTGCCGCCTCTTCGTTGCGGAAACTCGTCTCGCTTGAATCATAGCGGGCAGGACGACACTTGGACCTGCCTCGCACGACAGGAACTTCCCTGATTCCCGCCGATGATCGTGATAACCTATGCGCTGAATCCCTTGATTCAATAGAGCCCGTGTTGGCTGCTAACACACCGAAAGAAGACGGTCGAACCAGTCGGAGCAAAGGAGATCGACTCATGCATTTTGTGGTATTCGCGACTCACAGGCAGGAACTGGGACAGCAACGGGCCCGCTTGGCGGACGCGTTCGGCGACTACGTTCACAATCCCACCCATCATCCTGACGTGGTCGTTCATCACGGTGGACCGACGATCAGCGAAAGCGACGGGACCGTAACCGGATTGCTGCTGGTGCTCGAATCTCCCTCGCGCGAGGCCGCCCAGGCGTTTGTCGCGGAAAGTCCATATGCCCGGGAGGGCATTTTTTCCGAATGCCACGTCCGTGCATGGAACTGGTTGACGGGTCGCCCTGGCTAAGAGCGGTGCATATCCGCTCGCACGTAGGATTCTCGGAGACTGCCGCTAGGGTCCGTTGCGGACGGAGCATTGCGACCGCAGGGGTGCGAAGGAGCAAGCACGACCCTCTCGGCTCGCCTGCGGAAGCGCAAGCATGCACGAACTCCATTTCTGCCCGCGAATGGCAGGCATGTCGTCCTAAGGACATCGATACCCCCACCGTCGAATCCGGGGGGCTCCGGGTATGAGGGTCAACCAAGCGTGCGGAGGATAGCCGAGGGGGCCTCTTGAGCAACGGTCGCGAGCGACGCGCTCCCGCCGTGCGCTACGAACCTGGCGAGAGTCCTCCGGCGGCCGTCGTTCTGGGTGGCGGCCTGCAACTCGCGGTCCTCGGCATCTCTAGCATCATCCTGATCCCGACAATCGTCATCCGGGTCGCGGGTGGTACGGAGGCGTACCTGTCCTGGGCCGTGTTCGGTGCAGTCGCCGTCAGTGGCATCTCCACAGCGCTGCAAGCGGTTCGGCTGGGGCGGGTGGGAGCGGGGTACGTGCTGTTTATGGGCCCCGCCGGAGCCTATATCGGGGTCTGCGTCAGCGCACTCACAGAGGGCGGTCCATCGCTGCTCGCCACCCTGGTTGTCGCGTCCTCGCTCGTGCCGATCGTGATCTCGATGCGGCTTGCCCTGTTCCGGCGTCTTCTGACCCCGACCATCGTCGGCACGGTGAATATGCTGATACCGGCAACCGTCCTGCCGGTGGTGTTCACCCGCCTAGCCGACGCGCCGGACGACACGGCACTGGCCACACCGCTCACTGCAGTGGCGACCGTCCTGGTCATTAGCGGCACTTTCCTGAAAGCGGGGCCGAAGCTGCGACTGTGGGCTCCGCTCATCGGGGTCGTTGCGGGTTCGGCAATTGGAGCGTGGTTGGGTCTCTACGACTTCGACTTGGTCGCCCGGGCACCCTGGATCGGCCTGCCCCTCGACGAGTGGCCGGGAATCGGGCTCGACCTCGGGCCGGCCTTTGTGGAGCTTCTTCCGGCCTTCGTGTTCGTGGCGCTGATCGGCGCCATCCAGACAATCGTCGGAGCGGTCGCCATTCAGCGCGTGTCGTGGCGCCGGCCCCGCGCCGTGGACTACCGGGCGGTGGAGGGTGCAGTCACGGCGGACGGCATCGGCAAGCTGCTGTCGGGCCTCACTGCGATCGTCCCCACGCAGACCATCGCGGTCAGCGTCCCGACTGTTGAGCTGACAGGGGTGGCGGCACGCCGCGTGGGAATCGCCGCTGGTGGCGTGCTGCTGGTCCTGGCGTTTCTGCCCAAGGTCGTTGCTCTGATCCTGGCGATACCCAGCCCGGTCGTTGTTGCCTATCTGACCGTCGTGCTGGCGATGAGCTTCGCGCGTGGAATGGCGGAGGTAGTGCAGGGCGGCATCGATCATCGCAAGGGATTGATTTCGGGCGTCGCCTTCTGGGTCGGCGTCGGCTGCCAGAACAACCTGCTGTTCCCCGCGCTGCTCGAGGAATTCGCGGGCGGCCTTCTGCGGAACGGCATAACGGCGGGCGGCATCGTGGCTATCCTGTTGACTCTGTTTCTGGAAGCGACGGGACCTCGCCGCAGCCGGATCGAGGCGGAACTCGATTCGTCCGTGCTGCCGAGAATCCGGGACTTTCTCGGTACGTTCGCGTCACGTAGCGGCTGGGGGCCGGAGATGGTCGACCGCCTAGACGCCGCGAGCGAGGAGACGCTGTTGACGCTGATCGGGCAGGATGACGACCGCGAGAAGCGCGCCCGCCGACGCCTGCTGCTGACGGCGCGCAAGGAAGCCGGCGAAGCCGTTCTCGAGTTTGTCGCAGCGTCGGGTGAGGAAAACCTTCAGAACCGGATCGGACTGCTCGTCGAGACGCCCGACGACTTGCTGGTGGAACGGGAGGTCTCGCTGCGGCTTCTGCGCCACATCGCGTCTTCCGTCCGCCACCAGCAGTTCCACGACCTCGACATTGTGACGGTCCACGTGGGCACCCCGGGAAAGCGCCGTGCGAACCAGTGAATCTTCGACCGGCTGGCGCACCTACGGGTTGGCCGTGCTGGCCGGGCCTACAGCCTTCATGGCAGTCCGCGCCGTACCGCTGGTCGGCCTTGCGCCGGAGCCGCACCTCGCCCTCGGTGTGTACGCCTGGATCGTCGCATGGTGGGTGACCAGGCCCGTGCCGTGGGCAGTCACCAGCTTCCTGCCGTGCGTGATCCTCCCGCTCGCCGGGGCGATGCCCTTGTCCTCCGTGGCCGCCAGCTACGGGCACGTGATCCTGCCCTACTTGATGGGCGTCATGCTGTTCGGCCACGCGTTCCGAAAGCACGGTCTAGCACGAAGAATCGCCCTTGCAGCGCTGTGCGTGCCGGGCGTGGCGCGATCCGGAATCGGCTTGATCTTTGCGATCCTCGTCGTGTCCGCCGTGATGTCCGCCGTGGTCAGCGATCTGGCGGTCATCGTTATGATGACGCCGATTGCGCTGTCGCTAACCCGTTCCGTGGCGCCCGGCGCGAAGCGCTTGTCAGCGGCGGCTAGCCTAGCTGTTCTGTACGGCGCCGCCGCCGGTGGCCTTGCCACCCCGGCAGGCATCGTCTTCAATGCGCTGAGCCTCTCGCTGCTGGAACGGCTCACAGGCTATAGCGTCAGCTTCGCGCAGTGGGTGTCGACCGGTGCGATCCTGACGGCGGCCCACTTCCCGGTCTGCTACTTCATCATCAGGCTCATGCTCCCGCCCGAAGTGCAGGCGATCCCCAATGCCCGCGCCCGCTTTCTCAAAGAGCGCGAGCAACTGGGCCCGATGAGCCGCGGCGAAAGGAACGTCCTCTTCGTGCTGGTTCTGATGCTGGTGCTGTGGATCTTGCCCACGTTCGTCGAAATCGGGTTTCTAGACATTTGGTACGTGCCCCCGGTGGGAATGGTGCTGCTCTTCCTGCTGCCCGAGGCCCCGAATCGCAGCGAATCGACACTGAAGGCCAGAGACTTTAGGGAAGGTGTCGGATGGGATGTCCTGTTCCTTGTGCTCGGCGGGATGGCAATGGCGGACGTGCTGACTACTCTGGGCGCGATCGACTGGCTCGCCGGCGTCCTGACGGGCAACGTCACCACAGAGGCGTTGCCTTGGATTGCGGGCCTAGTGACGCCGCTGTTGACGCAGTTGGCGAGTGGTGCGGCAACTACGATCATGGTGTCCACGATCTTCTTCCCGATCGCGGACGCTCTCGGCTACAACCCGGCCATTCTCGCGCGCATCATTCCGGGGACGGCGCAGGCCGTGGCGTTTCCCTGGTCCAGCCCGGCGTCGGCCGCCACCTTTGCGTTCGGTGCCGTTGGCTTCGGGACAATGTTCAGGGTCGGCTTTGTCGCCACCGTCCTGACGTCGGTAGTCGTGATCGTGCTGAGCATGATCCTGGTCCCGGCGCTGCAAGCGTTCTCGCCTGTGTGATGCCCAGCGGCGGCTCGGGGCAGCGGACGCAGGCTAGGCGGATCGGAATCTGGTGAGGCGACATCTCTACATCAACGGGAATAGATGAACTGCTCAAGGTGTCCGAAGCGCGGCCTTGTCAGGCCGCACGATTGTCGCGCCGCGATTTTCTTATGCCGCGGAGGTCATCGGCGGCAATGAACAGGGGTGGCTGGACGCACTCCCGCAGGTTGGCGGCGGATGCGATCAGGTGCCTGACACCACGCTGTGGGGCTGGTTGTGGTTCATCGGCCTCCGCCGGCAAGTACGAACGCGCCTCCGCCGGGGAAGGGCCGCAATTGGCCGAGGGAACATGGTGAGACGCCAGCGGCCGAAATCGGGAAAGGCGGCCAGGGGTCCTGAGCCGAAACCAAGTCGATCCCTCCGATGGGACGCGCCCGGCTTCGAAGAATCCGGCGGAGTGGAGGAGGCAGGCTCCCGCGGGGAGGCGGCGAATCCGGCCACGGACCTGAACCATGAAGAAGAGTTCGAGCGTGCTTGGACCGACCCACGCAACACCCGAGTCGAACTGCCCGCTGTTGACATCAACCTGGTGCTCGCCAAGTACTACCGCATGAACGAACCGCTCACGTTCACCCGGACCATGCTTTGGGATATGGAGGTAAAGAAGGCGTACCGGCCCGACCTCTATATTCCATCTGTTGTGTTGGAGGGCAGCGCCCGCTATTGGCGCCGGAGGGCGGCGGCCGACGGAGCCGAATCTTTCGTGCGATGCTCGCAGCAGCGCCTCTGGCTTGAGCCGTCAGAGCGCGGGTTGGTCCTGGAGCAGGTCTTCCTCAACCCCACGCGGCAGAGTGCCACTTTCATTGGAGCAGCAACACTCGTCGATCATGAGGGGAACGTGCTTCGAGCTGGCGACACACAGCCTCTCTTTCACGTTGAGCACTCGGTTGATGGCGACGACTCGCGACCCCTTAACCGGTGGCGAATCGTGTATCTGACGGGCAAGCGCGAACAGGAACTGATCGAGCGGTTCACGCATAGACGGCGGGTGTGGCTCCGTGAGTTCGTCGAAATCTACATCAGAACGGACTTGGGGATCGATCTGACACGGAAGAAAACCCTCTGAAGCACGATGGTGTACACGAAGCAATCCTCTGCCATCCTCCAGAGGCAGCTTGGAGGCGCGGATGGTGCACGAACGGCGTCACGGCCGAAGACGTCGACTTCTTACTCGCAGATTGTTCCAAGGTGTTCCTGAAAGGGCTCAAGCAATTGCGCCCGGTCCAGGTGATGTCCGCTGGAATGCTCGACGTCGGCACGCCGATTCGACGAAGTCGGCTCAGTGAACAGATGGTCGGCCACGAGCATATGGGCCGAACTCTCGCCGATCAGTCTGCACTCGAGCCGACATCGTGCTCGACTGCAGGCATCAGCCCTAGTGGCCGTGAACTGACACAGCCCGGGGCGCCGCTGCAAGGACAGGGCGAAGAATACATGTCTCCAGCCAAGCCAAGAGGTCCCAAGTCAGTCTCCGTCCGGCGGATTGCCTGACGCTGCCCTGCCTACACCGCAAGTGCTCCGACACAAATCTCCACCTCCACGCTGCGGAGCCTAGGCAGTTGCCAAGGTGGATGCGAGCGGATCAGTCGATGAGGGGACATGTAGTCCCCGTCCCGTTCAAGTCAGTGACTGAGAAGCAATTGCGACGATCAATCCGCGAGGGCGCCCCTAAAGGCCCAGCCGGGATCGGGGTCACCGGCCATTGCCTTTCGGATGTCGGCGCTAGGTGGCCCAGCCGTGCCCCATCGGTCGATCTGTTTCGGCACTCGTCTCCACACCGCGGGTTCGTGCGTTGCTTCGTCTTCGATGTACTCCATGTCGCTGGAGAACTCGACCACGTAACCGGCCGGATCCTTGAAATAGCAGAAGATGTTGTTGCCGGGGCCGTGTCGTCCCGGGCCCCAGTCGGGTTCCTGCCCTCGGGCACGAAGACTGGCGAAACCGCTCATCACTCCGTCCACGTTAGCCATCACATACGCGACATGGTTGACCGACGCGTGATCTGCCCGATTGAAGGCCAAAACGTGGTGTTTCCGGCTGCATCGCAGGAAAGCCATCTGGTTCTCCATCCAGTCCGAGATGCGAAACCCCAGCACATCGGCATAGAACTCCACGATCGGATCGAACTGCGCAGTGTTTAGGACTACGTGGCAGAGCCGGCGGGGCCCGACGCTCTCGGCAGACCAGCCGTTCGAGTGTTCGGCCACGCCGGCTGACAATTCGATACAGCGATTCTCTGGGTCCAGGAACCTCAGCCCGTAGCCGCCGCCGGGTTCGTTCAGCCTATTGGGTTCTGCGACGAGGGTCGTTCCCCGGCGTTCGAGTTCGGCCGCCGCCGCGTCGACAGCAGCGATTCCGGCGACGCTGAAGGCCAAGTGGTGGAGCCCCCGCCTGTCGGCCGGATGCAGGCTGAGAATGTGGTGCTCAGCCGACGATCCGCGGAGGTATTGTGCGTGCTGGTCTTCTCCGACCGCTCGGAGCCCCCAGGCCTCAACGTAGAATCTGCCGTGAGCGGCGATCGTCGGCGATAGCAAACCCACATGGCGAATATCCCCAACCTTCATTCCAGCGACGCTCCGGCAGACCTTCAGCGTACTGTACCCCAGATGAGGTGTTAGCCGCCCAAGATCGGGCATGGATCGGTCAATCCAAAGGCGGCGGCGAGTCAGACGCGGATCCTCATCACCACGTCAGAGGAGAGACTCAAGGACTTCACCTCCGCAACCAACCGCGGCCCTCGACAGCTATCGGCGCTGACCCGGCACGATGGCGAACGGATCGGACCGCAGTCGGGGGGCTGCCGCTGCCTTCTGCCAAACCTCCTCAAGTCCGTTCTGGAATGAATCTGACAGCTAGTGAACAAACGAGTCGTACTTCAGAGCGCCTCCTTTGACTCTCCGGAGTCCGGAGAAACTCGCTTCCGGACGGCGCCTTCCGTGACCGTCATGCTCGTCGAAGAGCGCCTTGAGCCGCTCCACAACATTCGGGTGGGAATCGGCAATGTCCCGTTGCTCGGAGCGATCGGCCTCGAGGTCGAACAGCATCATGTCCTTGCGGGGGTCTCCGGTCAGCACTCCTGGGTGCCGCGTGGGGTGCGGCTGTTCGAACGGCGCAATGATCGTCGCACCATCAGGCCTCCGGAAGTTGAAGGATGATTCGATGTAGCTATGGATGTTCGCGGGGCCGCGGGGCGCCCCCGGGGCGCGAACGTGCAGTTTCCACCTGCCCGAGCGCACAATGTGGAGCTGCCCCCCGGACATCGCGAAGATAGCCTCGTGCGGGCTCCGGGCGTCAGCCGTTGTCATCAAGGGAAGCATGTCTCGCCCATCCACGGTGGTGTCAGCGGGAATAGGCGCGCCGGCGAGATTCAGGAATGTCGGAAAGATGTCAATCGAGGCGGCGACTTCTTCTGCTACAAGCCCGGGAGCGATTCGGCCCGGCCACCAAGCTATGAGCGGAACACGGATCCCGCCGTCCCAAGTCCGTCCCTTCATGCCGCGCAGGCCACCGGTGGATCCCCCCCAAGAGGGGCCGTTGTCGGAGGTGAAGACCACCAGAGTGTTCCTGTCGAGGTTGAGTTCCTGAAGCTTCTGCAAGATCTGGCCGACAGACCAGTCCAGTTCGCGAATGACGTCGGCGTACAGGTCGTGGGGAGTGCCGGGCGTGTAGAAGTCCTCCGAAGCCGCCAGCGGCTTGTGCGGCATCGCGTGCGGAAGGTAGAGGAAGAACGGCCGATCGGCGTGAGACTCAATGAACCCCAGTGCTCGCTGGGTGTAGCGCTTGGTCAGTTCGCCCTGGACGACGGGGTATTCGACGACGCGATCATCCTCAACAAGCTGGACGGGACGCATGTCGTTCGAGTAGAGGATGCCGAAGTAGGAGTCGAAGCCGCGCTCGATCGGAAGGTAGCCAGGGATGTGGCCGAGATGCCACTTTCCGATGCACGTTGCGGCGTAGCCCTGCCGCTTGAGGGCCTGAGCGATCGTGACCTCGCTGGCAGGCAGGCCGTAGTCATTCACGCCATTGTCAGGAGTGGGATTCCCGACAATGCCGTGACGGAAAGGATAGCGGCCGGTGAGGATTGAGGCCCGCGACGGAGCGCAGTACGGCATGGGCACATAGAAGTCCGTGAAGCGCACGCCCTCTGCGGCCATGCGGTCGAGGTAGGGAGTCTGAAATGAAGGGTGGCCGTACGAGGCGAGATCGCCGTATCCGAGGTCATCGGCAAGGATGAGGACAAAGTTTGGCCGATCAGCTCTCCGTTCTTGCCCGGCCGACTGACTTGCCGCGACGAGAACCAGAATTGCCAAGGCTGCCTTCCAAATCACTCTTTCTAGCCTCCGTTCACCGGCGCACTCCTACGCGACCAGTCTGATCTGCGGGCGGGCGCGAGTCGCGTGCTGCCCAACCGAAGTCGCAGTGCCTCATGGCTGCATATCCCGGGCCGGCCTCGCTGGTTCTGTTCCGGGAGCAGCTCTGACTGCCATCCGGCGCAACCTGCATGCGGGGCCGCCCGTGCCGTCTGTTGATCTCGCCGATCCCGGCGTGGACGGATCGCAGCATTACGAGCGGCTCTCGTGCCGGAGCAACCTCAACCGAGTGCGCTCGTCAGATTATAGGGGTGGCCAGCCGGGCGAATAAGGGCCGACCCACCGTTTGGGGCCTGATCCAGTCGGCCGGATGTGCGGGAACGCTCGCCGCGCCCGCACATCTTGGAAAAGAGAGACCTATTCAGCGAGCTGGGCGAGAGTGGCACAGTATGATCCATACCTTGGGGAGTATGGTCTCGATGCACTCACGCAGGAGATTCGTCCGGAAGGCCATCGGACCGCTTGTTGTCGGTCTCGCAACCCGGATCCCCCGCAACCTCGCCTACGCGCAGAGCAGGGGCCGATCCTATCGCTACTCGCTGTTGGTCAAGGGCGGCCAGCTGATCGATCCGTCCGAAGGACTCTCCGCTCCTCGCGATATCGCGGTCTCCGGTTCAAAGGTTGCGCGGATCGCGGATTCGATTCCGCGTAGTGACGCGCTCCATGTGATCGAGGCTTCCGGCCTGATCGTGACACCGGGTTGGATCGACATTCATGTCCATGTCTACGACGGCGTCGCGCCTCTCGGCATTCCAGCCGATCCGAACTGCATTGCCAAGGGCGTCACCACCGCAATCGACGCCGGGTCAGCCGGAGCTCATACCTTCCCCGGATTGCGGAAGTACGTCATCAACACCGCCGACACCCGGATCCTCGCGCTCCTGAACATCTCTGTGGTTGGGCAGTCGACCCTGTCCCGAGACAATCCTTGGGGCGAGCTTCTGGACTTGCGCTACGCCAATGCCGCCCTCGCAGCCAAGACCATCGAACGCCACAAGGACGTGATTGTCGGAATGAAGGTGCGGCTGACGCGCAACATCGCGGGAGACCACGACCTGGAAGTGCTGCGGCGCGCCCGCGAAGCGGCCGACGCGGCCGGATTGCCTGTGATGATCCACATCGGAGAATCGCATTCCACCGTCCCGGAGATCCTTTCGCTCACACAGCCAGGAGACGTCATCACCCACAGCTTCCGGGGCGGTGAAGGGGGGATTCTTGACCGGGATGGGAGGATTCATGACGAGGTTCTGGAGAGCGTCGCTTCCGGCGTCCACCTCGACATCGGGCACGGTGCCGGGAGCTTTTCCTTCGCCACAGCCGAAGCGGCAATGGAACAGGGACTGCTGCCGGGCACGATCTCCAGCGACGTGCACCAGTTCAACGTCAACGGACCCGTGTTCGACCTCGCAACAACCGTGTCGAAATTCCTGCACTTGGGCCTAACCTTGGAAGAAGCGATCCGGCGGGTCACGGCCAATCCTTCTCAAGTCTTCCGGAGGCTGAACGGACTGGGGACCCTAAGCGAGGGTGCAGAGGCGGACATCGCCCTGTTCTCACTCGAGGAAGGCACGTTTCAGCTGGTGGATGCCCTCGGGGCAAGACGGATCGGCCGCCAGATGCTGCGACCGGCTGTCACGGTCAAGGCCGGACACCTCTACGGCTCTGCCAGTTTCCCGACGGAACGCCTGTGACTGTGCTCGCTCAGTGGCAGTGACGGTGATGCCCGACCTCAGACACGAGTCGGCTGGAGAGAGACACACTAGCTAAGAATCGAAGCGATGCTGCGGGACGCCTCTGAGGGCTGGGTGCTCCCGTTGGACAGCGATGTGGTCGTGCGCGAGGTCAGGCAGGGTCCGTGCCAGCACGTCACCGCGTGGCAACCGCCACCCTCACCGTCACCGACTCCGAGGAGGTCGGAATCGAGAGTCCGCATCTCAAAGCATGTGCACGCCAGGCCCAACGAAGCCCTCTGCCGCATCAGGACCAGACCTTGCTGAGGGGCTCGATGTCCAAGCGAGCGCCTCGTCGTCCACTTCTCGATCCTCGCTGGCCCCGCAGGTAGGCCAGGACTGCTACTGCTTCGTCAAGACCCGGATTACACCGCAGGCCTTGGCAAACTGGCGCGCCTGAGCCCTTGTGCTCCGTGGAGGAAAACGGCTCTTGCGCCCCGATCGGCTGAGCGCAGGCTCCCGACGTTCAGCGCCCCCTAAAGTCCGGCTTGCGCCGTTCGAGAAAGGCCCTTGTACCTTCTCGGACATCCTCTGTCGAACAGCTGAGGGCGTACTGCGCCACCTCCCATTCAAGTGCCTCGGCCAGGGGCATCTCAAGACCGCGGTTCACGGACT
>JAJDWM010000402.1 GCA_022825595.1 Bryobacterales bacterium
TCGAACGCTTACGATTGACTACGGGCATTTCAAGTCGAATCTGCGCTACGGCATGACCCGAACATACTTCTGCAAGATCCTCCGAAACGGCTCGCCGGCGTAGAGGTTACCGTCATCGTCGGCGGCGACGAACTCTGCCCCGCTGCCTGCGGTCCGGCGCGGGTCGCCCCACGGGAAGCGCACGAAGTAGCGCACCCAGCCCGACTTCGCGTCGCCCACGCGCAGACCCATTTCCCAGCCGGGGTTCTGCACATCGTCCGATTCCGAGTCGGCCACATAGATGTTGCCGTGGCCGTCAAACGAAATGCCGCTCGGTCGGCCGAACTGGGTCCAGCTGGCCAGGTGCTTGCCTTCTTGGTCAAAGATCTGGACACGGTTGTTCTCGCGGTCCGCCACAAACAGGCGCCCGTCGGCATCAAGGGCGAGCGAGTGCAGCACGCGGAACTCGCCGGGCGCGTAGCCGGTGCGGCCCCACTGCTTGACGAAGGTCCCGTCCGGGGCAAACTTCACGATGCGATTGTTCCCGTCCGGATAGTGTCCGTCACCAACGAAGATGTAGCCGTCGTCCGCCACGACAACGTCCGCGGGCGAGCTGAGGTGCCGAGGGCCATCGCCCGGGACGCCGGGTGTCCCCAACGTCATAAGCACCTCTCCCGTCCGGCTGAATTTGATCACCCGGTGCCCTCGCTGCCCACCCTCGGGAACTCGGGACGAATTGGCCGCATCTGTCACCCAGACACTGCCGTCCGGGGCGACGTCGATGCCGTGAGGCCAGATGAACATGCCCGAGCCAAAACTGGTGAGGGCTTCGCCCGTCTCGAGACTGAACTGCACTACCGCGTCCAAGTCGGAGTCTAGGCACTCGTAGCCGAATTTCTCGGATCCCGCGTCACAACGGACCACGGCCCACAGATGCTTGCCGTCCGGATCGACGTCAACATCTCCCATCGCACCGGGCCCCCGGCCGTCCGGGAGCTTGGCCCAGTCGTTGACCATTCGGTAAGGGTTCGGATAGGGCTGGGCACTCGCCAAGGCGGCCACACCCGCCAGCAGTAGCGCGTACCTGCATACCCGGCGCCACGCGATTGAAAGTCTCATGGATGCACCTCGCTTGATCCGACGCAGCCGGACCGGCTCACATTATGGCGCAGGCCCGCCCGCCGTGATCGCGCCTGACGTGTAATGCGGCAAGACCTCGCCGATGTTCCGATAACTCTCCGGGCTCCCGGGGCGCGACCGGACGAGCGATTCGGGCCGGAGTCCATCCGCGCGGTGTCATGCGACGCGACGGAGGAAGGTGACGCGGCCGATCTCGACCCACTCGACAACAAAGAGGTTCCCAGCGTGGTCGAAGCACGCGTCGTGAGGACACACGAACTGGCCAGCACGAAAGTGCTCGCGGCCAAGCAGGCGCCGGTCCATGTAGTCATTGCTCCCCTGCCCCAAGTGGCCAATCAGAAGGTTCTCCCCGTCGAACAGACTCACTCTGGCAGCCAAGTCTGGAACGACAAGCGTCCCGTCGGAATGGACGTCAAAGTCACACGGAAGGTCCACGTCTTGCACGAAGCCCAGGTGCGCGCCGTCCAGGCCGAAGTACTGCAGCCGGTGGTTCGCGCGGTCGGCGACCAAGACCTTCTCGTCCCCCGAGCGGCTGTCAATCTCGATCCCGTGGGGACAGTTCAGCTTGCCGGCGTCCTGAGTCCTGCCTCCGCCGAACGTGCCCTTGTAGCGGCCATCTCGGTCGTAGTGCACCACGTAGCTTGAGCCATAGCCATCGGCGACATAGATGTCGCCGTTGCTTGCGACAGCGAGGTTGGTGGGCTTCCAACTCGGGGCCATCCGGTCGTCGCGCACTTCGTACGCGGGCGACTCGGAGGGATATCCCAGCGTCAAGACCACGTTGCCGTCCAAGTCAGTCTTCTGGACGATCCGGCGCCGAACGTCGCAGAAGTACAGGAATTCCTCCGAACCTTCCCGGACAAGTCGGAAGCCGTGAGCGCCGCCGGCGAAAGCGCCGCCCCACGAGCGCATGAAGCGGCCGTTCGGGTCGAAGACGACAACTGAGTGGTGGCTGGCCGAGGTCCGGTGGACTGTGTGGTGCACCCACACGCAACCGCTGGAGTCGACTTGCACGCCGTGGCAGTTCCCGTAAGCGATGCGGCTTGGGAGATCCCCCCAGTCGTGGTGCGCTTCGTAGGCGCGGCTCCCGGCGCGGATGATCGGAGCTGGCACGAGCCCGATTGTAGCCGCGCCGACACAGCCGATACAGACCGGCGTCAGTAGCGGGATACCCTAGGCATTCCGACATCCGCAGCAAGCGCCAGGGAGTCGAAGTTCATCACCATGTGTTCGTGTCGCACGGAGTGCATCCCGGGATCGTCCCAAAGGTTGTTGAACTCTCCGGGATCGTCCTTAAGGTCGAAGAGCTCGCCGAGCCCGTGGCCGTGATAGACGACCTGCTTGAACCTCTCGCTGCGGACCATCGTGCCGAAGCTCTGGACGCCGGCCAAGGCGCGATAGTACTCGCTCCGAACGAATTCGCGGTGGCGGCCGGGATCCGCGCCGCCCTCCAAGATCGGGAGCAGCGACCTGCCCTGCATCGAGCTGGGCAACGGCAAGCCGCCGAGCTCCAAGAGCGTCGGCGCCAGATCTGTCAACTCGACAAGGGCGCTGCTCCGCAGCCCTTTCTTGAACCGGCCGGGAAACGAGATCACCAATGGAACGTGCACCAGACTCTCGTAGAACCTGCAGCCCTTCAATAGCAGGCCATGATCCCCGAGCGTCTCGCCGTGGTCACTGGTGAAGATGACGACAGTGCTGTCAAGCTGGCCGGTCGCTTCCAAAGCGTCTAGCATGCGGCCTACGTTGTAGTCGATCAGCTCGATCATGGCGTAGTACTTGGCTTGGTACGACTTGGCGTTCAAGTCATCAGGACGCTTCGGAGTCCGCTGGAAGTTGATGTTCCTGAGCCGTTCCTGAGCGGCGAGGTCGGACTCGCGAAACAGCGGTCCTGGCATGTCGGAC
>JAJDWM010000280.1 GCA_022825595.1 Bryobacterales bacterium
TGTCCATGTGCCCGTACCCAAGCGCGGAAATCGTGTCGAAGCGCTGCTGGTCCGTAATGATGAGGATGATGTTGGGCCGCGAATCGGGCATCAGCCCCGTATTCTAGTCCGCGGGAAAGAGGGCTCCCGCAATGAGGAAACCGACTACTGGATGATCGAGGAGTAGACCAGTGCCCCAAACTTCTGACGCAGTCTGAGCGCGCCGCTGGGCCTGGCCTGAACCATCAGGATGCCGATCAGCTCTTCGGCGGGATCAATCCAGAACAGGGTCCCTTGTGACCCTCCCCAGTAGTACGAGCCGTCCGAGTACGGCAGGCCCGAGCGGGCCCGCGCCTTCACGACTGCCACGCCCAAGCCGTAGCCAAGGCCGGGTCGGTATCGAGTGTCCTCCTCTAAGTGATCCTCGGCGAGCAGCGCGACGGTCCGAGGACTAAGGACGCGACGAGCACCGAGATCGCCTCCGTTGAGCAGCATCTGGCAGAATCGCCAATAGTCCGCCGCGGTGGTGTGCAACCCGCTGGCGCCAGATATGAAGCTCTTGCGCCTACCGGCCTCGGGAGGCTCGCGCGATTCGCGGGTCGGATCGTCCTTGCCGTCAACGACCAAGAGCGCACGGCGGCCTCGCTTGGAGTCCGGCGGCCAGTAGTGGGTGTCCCGCATTCCGAGCGGTTCCAGAATCCGCTCCGTGAGCAGCTCGTCCAGCCGCTTCCCTGCGACACGCTCCGCCAAGTGTCCGAGCACGTCCAGCGAATCACCGTAGATCCAAGCTGAGCCCGGCTCAGCCTGCAGGGGCAGGCTGGCAAACTCGCGGATGTACTCGTCCATGGAGGAAAACGAGTAAGTCTCTCGGCGACCGCGCGGATCGCGTACGCCCGATGTGTGCGTGAAGAGGTGTCTCACGAGCATCGTGCTTTCAGCGGCCCCCGGCGGTCCGGTTTTCCGCTGAACCTCGGGCTCAAGGAATTCCGGGATGTGCTCACCCACGGGATCCGTCAGGGTGATCCGGCCCTCCTCATAGAGGGTCAAGGCCACAACCGCGGTCAGCGGTTTGGTCATCGAGGCAACATCGAAGAGCGAATCCAGAAGCATTGGCTCGCTGACCGACATCCCGAGCCGGCCCGCTGCGCGGTGGTGGACTACGGTGCCGCGCCGGGACACGAGTGTCACGAACCCGGCAGCCTCGCGAGCCTCTACCAGTCCTTGCAGCCAGCCGTCAATCCGTGCGAGACGCAAGGCGGACATACCGACGGACTCGGGAGAGCCCGCCGGGAGCGGGTGGGAGGCCCGCAGCGAAAAGGCGAGGAACAGCACCAACGCTAGGAGTTGAACGCCGCGGCTCCGAATTTGCGGGTTGCGCACCATCTACCGACCCCCTATCTCGTCAACTGCGCACGGCCCATGAATGCAGATGGAGCGCACACGCCAGCCTCTGGATTGTACGTTCTTGGACAAGTTGAGCGTGGCCATTTCGCACGAGGTCGCGCGGGCGTAGCGAGCATGACCCCATCAAGTGCTCGACAGTTTCCGGCCGTTGCGCTCCCGCTCGGCAGCAGCCTCGGTTGCACAGCAACGCCGGTGTCGCTAGACTGCCAGTGTCTCCGAGTCGGGCCGATGTCCGGCCCCGGTAAGCCTACGAGGGTGAAACGAATGCAGGATCGCGGCGGCAGGATCAATCGAAGAGCGCTATTGAAGAGCATGGGGGCTGCCGGCGCTACAGCGACGGTCATCACCTCATGCGGGGATGGTATGTCGCGCACCAGCGGCATCTCCGGAGCGGAGTTCCGCAAGAGCGTGCGCCTGGCGACAGCGGGCCCCGGGGGCAGCAAGGAGTGGAGACCGGGGTACGCCCTGCAGTTCCTTCCCCCGGAAGAGATCCCGACACGTGGGGCTGACTCGGATACCCTCTCCTCCGAGCCGAAGCAGAAGCTGCTCGACTTCTACCGCCTCATGGCCACCAGCCGTAAGTGGGAGACCACGATGAAGGACCTCTTCCTGTCGGGCGAGGACGGTCTCTACGGATCCTTCCACACCTATGTCGGCGAGGAGGCGGTGGCCGTTGGCGTCATGGGCGCCCTCAACGAAGACGACTACATCGCCAGTACGCACCGCGGCCACGGTCATCTGATAGCCAAGGGGGGCGACCTGAACCTCATGTCCGCAGAGATCTTCTTCAAGGAGTCCGGCTACAACAAGGGCTACGGCGGGTCCATGCACATCACCGACATGTCCAAGGGCATCATGGGCATGAACGGAATCGTCGGTGCGAGCTTCTACATGGCGGCTGGGGCCGCCATGCGAGGCATGATTCGCGGAACGAAGCAGGTGGGCGTGGCCTTCTTCGGCGATGGTGCGGCGGCCTCGCCTTACTACTTCAGTGCCGTGCGCAGCTGCAAGAATCTCGAAATTCCGGTCATCTTCGTCAACGAGAACAACTTCCAATACATGTCCATTCCAGTGGCCGACACGTCCCCGACCAAGTACATCTCGGACTTCACGAAGGGCCTCGATCTCCCGCACCATCTCGTGGATGGGAACGACATCGCGGCAGTCTACAACGCGACCCGGCAAGCGGTAGAGTGGGCACGGGCTGGCAAGGGACCGAGCGTCATAGAAGCGATGACCTATCGCTGGTATGACCACAGTGGCTTCGCGGGAGCCCGCGTGGCAGAAGAGGGTGCCACCGGCCTGCCATACCGCACAGACGAAGAGGTGCGCGGATGGATGAGCCGCGATCCGATACCGCGGTACCGGCGCTGGCTGCTGGCTAAGGGAATTGCCGAGGAGGCAGAGCTGGACTCCATCGAGGAGCAAGCCCAGCGAGCGGTCGACGAGTCGGTCGAATTCGCGAGGTCAGGCAGGGACCCACAACCCGAGGCCGGAGTGCTCCACACTCATGCGGACGGCCCGGTGCTGGCGAGCCAGTTCTACAACCGCAAGGGAGTGGTCTCGACGTAGGGGCGGGAACGGAGGAACCATGGCGAGAAAGTCGTACTACTACGCGCAGCTCGAGGCCGTGGCGCAGGAGATGCGCGCCGATCCTGAAATGGCCTACTACTACGAGTACCAGAAGCCCACCACGATCGGGCCGGACGGCACAGTGTTCGACCTTGTCGGGGAGTTCGGCACGCTGCGGACCTCTGGCCGCGGCTGGCCGATTGACGAATCTTGGATTGCCGGTGTGGCCATTGGGATGGCGGCCGCCGGCTCGAAGGTCATCGCACGGCTGCCGTCGATGGCGCAGATTTTTGCGATCGAGTACGTCTACAACCAAGCAGGGAAGCTGCGGTCGATGACCGGAGGCCAAGCGAGCATGCCCTTCGTACTCTGGGTGGACGGCGCCGGACGCCGCAGAGGGAGCGCCGGCCAGCATACTGACGTAGGCGCGGAGGCGCTGTTTGCGAACCTTCCGGGCGTCAAGGTGGTAGTGCCCAGCAATGCCTACGACGCCAAGGGGCTTCTCGTCGCGGCGATTCGGGATCCGGACCCGGTGGTCTACCTAGACTATCCGGAGGTCAAGTCGGGCAACCAGCCCGAAGTACCGGACGAGGCCTACGAAGTCCCGTTCGGCGAGGCCGTCGTACGGCGGCGGGGGTCCCACCTCACGCTTGTGGCCTGGGCGCCGGCAACCGTTGATGCCCGAAGGGCCGTGGACCAGCTGGCGCGAAGTGGCATCAGCGCAGAGTTCATCGATCCCCGATCCCTCAAGCCATTGGACGTCGGAACCATCGTCGCCTCAGTGCGCAAGACGCGCCGCCTTCTGGTTGTCGAGCACGGCCACTACACAGCAGGGTTCGGGGCGCACGTGGTGGCCGAGGTCGCGGAAGCCGTCCCCGGCGCCAGAGTGAAGCGCCTCGCCTTTCCTGACGTGCCCGGGCCCGGTTCCGCCAAGATGATGGAGTGGCTGCGTCCGGACGCGCCCAAGATCGTGGACGCCGCTGTCCAACTGGCGAGGGCGTGACTGGGCAGCCCCGCGACTCCGAGGGCGGCTGCCCGCGATGCAGCACTGCCCTGCGGGAGAGGACCATGCGAACCGCGATCTGGCAGGGAGACCGGGTCGCGATCGTTGAGGACATCCCTGCCCATGTCTGCGCGGACTGCGGGGAACAGTACTACGACAGCCCCGTCAGCGACGCACTCCGGCGGCTCGCTGAGGAGGGATTCCCGTCCCGACTGGCAAAAGCCACGATTACTGTGCCGGTCTTTTCCCTGCGGGAACGCGTCGCCCCCAAGACCGAACTGCCCGAGGATGTCTATGTCGATTGATCTGGTCCGGCGGCTAACCGCTGTGGCGCTCACCACCCTGTTCTTGGCGGCGTGCGGTGGGGCGCCCCCTGACGCAGAAGCCCCGGAAGAAACTGAGACCGCGCCGCCTGCCCCGGTTCAGGCCGCATCGCTTGCTGACATCTTCCCCGAGGGACTCGGCCGCTCCCTAGTGCTGGACTCCTGCGGCGCTTGCCACGCTGCGGCCTGCTCGGCGATCGGCCAAAGGCCAATTGCTCGGTGGGACAGCCTCAAGGAGGACCACCGGGACAAGGTTCCGGAGATGGCCGAGGAGGACTACGAGGCCCTGTTCGCTTACCTGTCGGAG
>JAJDWM010000580.1 GCA_022825595.1 Bryobacterales bacterium
TGGCGTGTCATCCAGCCCACGACGGCGTCGCTCCAGCGACCGGCCGTGGCGCTGCCCTTATGCCAAGCCAGCGCCTGCGGCTCGTAGACTCCGGCTAGCCCTAGCGACGCGGCACGCAGACCGACTTCGACATCCTCCAGATATGCGAAGAAATCCTCGTCGAACATTCCCGCCCGTGCGAAGAACTCCCGCCGAAACAGCGAGGCAGTTGCGGACGGGAAGAACGTCGGCCTGCCCCGATCTGAGGCAGAGGTGTCTGGCCTTCCGTGGCACAAGCGCCACGCTACGCCGCCCCGGCAGACAGCATCCCCGGCACCGTCCAGCAAGTCCGGGCGGGAAGCGTCATAGACCCTCCCGGTCGCGAACCAGGACCGATGCTCCGCGGCCGCACGAAGCAGCCGCGCCAACCAGTCGGGCGCCAGCCGGACGTCGTTGTTCAGCAGCACGATCCACTCTCCGCGGGATTCTCTGATCCCGCGGTTCAGAGCCCGGCTGACACCTAGGTTCCGGCCCAGCTGTACGGTGCGAGCCCCGTGGCTGGCCGCAACCTCATGGGACTCGTCCATGGAGCCGTTGTCGACCACGACGACATCCAAGTCCACGCCCGGAGGAAGCTCCTGCCGGTCCAAGGAGACCAAGGCCTGCTCAAGCAGGGTGGCCCTGTTGCGGTGGGGAATCACCACTGAGACCGTCATGCGGCGAGCGGGGGACAGGCCCAACGCAAGGTATACACTAGCCCATGCCCGCGCTATCCTTTTTGCGGGCCTCTGGGGGTATGGCTAAGACCTTTGATGCGGCGTGGGTCCGCTCGCAATTCCCAGCGATGGACCCTAGGCGCCGTGTCCCCCCCGAGATTTACTTCGACGGGCCCGGCGGAACGCAAGTGCCGCGGCAGGTCATCGACGCAGTCTCGGGATACTTGGCCTGCTCCAACGCGAACCTTCACGGCGCATTCCGCACCAGCCGGGAGAGCGACTACGTAGTCGCCGGTGCGCACCGCGCTGCGGCCGACCTGCTGGGGTGCACGCCCGCCGAGGTGATCTTCGGCCAGAACATGACGACGCTCACGTTCTGGCTCAGCCGCGCCGTGGGCGAGCAGCTCTCACCAGGAGACGAGATCGTCGTGACGCGGCTGGACCACGACGCCAACTACACGCCGTGGAAGAGCCTCGAGCGTGTCGGCGTCCGCGTCAGGGACGTTCGCGTCCAGCGCAAGGACTGCACCATCGAAATGAGCAGCGTGCGGGCCAAGATGAACCGCCGCACCAAACTGCTTGCGGTGGGATTCGCGTCAAACGCGGTGGGCTCTCTCAACGACGTGGTGAAGCTCACGCGCCTGGCTCGGCGATACAGCGCGCGGGTGTTCGTCGACGCCGTGCACTATGCTCCCCACGGCCCGATCGACGTGCGTGAGATCGGCTGTGACTTCATGGCGTGCTCGGCATACAAGTTCTTCGGCCCGCACCTCGGACTTCTGTATGGCAAGCGCTACCAGCTGCAGCGCTTGCCCGCTTACCAGGTGCGTCCCGCGGGGAACCGTATCCCCTGGTGCCACGAGACCGGCACGCAGAACCACGAGGGGATGGCCGGGCTGACTGCCGCGGTCGAGTATCTCGCGATGGTCGGAAGAAGGTTCGGAACAGTCGGCCCGAACTGCACGCGGCGCGAGGCCATTGTTGCGGGCATGAACGCCATCCGGTACTACGAGCGCGGCCTGTGCCAGCGGCTGATAAGGGGGCTGCTGGAGAATCCCGACGTCGACCTGTACGGCATCAAGGACGACACGGCCTTCGACAGGCGCGTGCCGACCGTGGCAATCCGGGTCCGTGGGGTCTCGCCGCGCCGCACTGCCGAGGTACTCGCCGCGCACAGGATCTTCGTCTGGGACGGGAACTTTTACGCCCAGAACCTCACCGAAGATCTGGGCCTGGAGGAATCGGGCGGACTGGTGCGCATTGGGCTTGCGCACTACAACACGATGGCCGAGGTGGACCGCCTCCTTGAGGTCCTGCAGACCCTGCGGACGATTGCGGAGCGCTGAGCCAGAACCGTTGGCCTAGAAGTCCGGAAGATTGCGCATGAGGGGCCCAGTGTCCCCGCCTCGATCCAGCTGTGCCGAGTCCAAGACTTGGCGGCTCGGCCCGTGCAGCGTGCCCAGATAGCGCATCGTGGCGCGCGTCCCGCCCATCAGTATGACGATGTAGCTGCGGTCGGGATAGTGCAGCGCCTGAAACTGAATCTCGTCCTCCTCGCCGCTGATCCACTGCTCTGCCGCCGGGGTGTCCAGCTTTGACACGACCTGGAAGTAGCTGTCGGCGGCACCGAGGCCTATGTAGCGCTGGTCGGCGGTCGATGTGTCCTCGCGCAGCCAGCGTTCGATCGGGTTGTGCAGCCGACCGGCGAGACCGAGGAATATGGCCGCGGAGGCGACAAGGGCAACAGCAACGGCCAATGCGAGCAGCTGGACGATTCGGGCATCCGCCACGGAGAGCGCTCGCTGCGGTTCCGGAGCCGGCTCTGGAACATCGCTGCGAGTGGCCGGAGTCGCGGGCATCTGGGTGACGACCCTCCGGTGCGGATAGATCCCTCCCGCCTTGTAGGCCAACTCGCGGTGCAGGCCCAATATCAGAACGGGCGAGTCGGAACTGCTGACGTCGCCCAGCTCACGACGCGGGATCCAGAATTCGCGGCCGGAGGCGGCGTTTCGGACTTGGACCTCGGACCAAGTCGCCTCGCCCAAGGTCCACTCGTTGTGTTCTATCCCGCGAATCGTGGGATAGAACGAGAATCGTCTGCCCTCCAACTGCTGGAGCGTTGATTTGGGCTCCGACGGCAACCTGTTCCGCCCTCTGCCAAGTATATGCCTATGGCATGTCCAGCAGCAGCACCCGGAACGTCTCGCCTAACCCGAACAGGAGCGTCTTGAGTTGCATCCTGAGCTCGAGCCGGCGCCGCTCTGAAGGCGCCGCGAGCGCGGTTTCGAAGGAGTCGTGCCGGCCCGCGTCAAGGAGGAACGACTGCTGCGAACAAAAGGTTCGGACGCGGGCGCCGTGTGCGCGCGCCACGTCTTTGAGAGCGCTGAAATTGACGTGCGCTGTGATGTCACGGAGCCCCGGTTCGCGCAGCACGTCCGGGTCGGCACGGTGCCTCCGGTAGGCCATCAGCGAACCATCGGCGAACCGCCCGCCGAACTCGATCTCAGACCGCGTGTAGCCGTAGTCGACGACTGCCACCACACCCCGGCGCAACGTACGGAGGATCTTGCGCATGGCGGCCATCTGGCTCTCGCAGGTCTCGATTCGCCGGCCGGGGCCGATGTTGGGCAGTCCAGGTCGCGGGTCGCTCGGTCCGAGGCGCACCCACGTCAAACGGCCATCCCGCAGGCCGACCCCCCACTCGGCCCACCTTTGGCCGTCCTCCGACCGCTCGACCACATCGACAGGAAGGGCGTCGAAGAACTCGTTGCAGAAGACGACGCCCGTCATGGGACCGCGGGGCCAAGGATCCCCGACCTCAATGCACTCCCAAACCAGGCCCGGAAGTGAGCGGCAGACCTCGTCCCGCGTCTCCGCCCTGCCAGCGCCGGGCT